>NZ_AP024154.1:0-60000 GCF_015533855.1 Echinicola sp. 20G
ATGAGTTCAGAGGCAAAAGCAGTATGGGACGAGTGTCTGCGTGTCATTGAAGAGCACGTAAACGAACAGAGCTTTTCCACCTGGTTTAAACCTATTAACCCGGTGAGATTGGATGGCTCTGCGTTGACCATTCAGGTTCCTAGTCAATTTTTTTACGAATGGCTTGAAGACAATTATGTGCAAGTGCTCAAACTTGCCATAAAAAACACCTTGGGTCCCAACGGAAAATTAGAATATGCTGTGGTAGTGGATAGGGGCAATTCCCAGAACCAACCCTATGTCGTAAGCTATCCGCAAGGCAATATCAGCCCCAATAAAAAGAAAAATGCAGACAAGGCGGAACAAGAAAGCCGAAGTCCTTTTGACATGAAGTCACTGGACAGCGATGCCCTTCTTCAGTCCAATCTGAACCCCAATTACACCTTCAATTCTTATATAGAAGGTGACTGTAACCGTTTGGCAAGATCTGCTGGATATGCCGTTGCTACAAAACCAGGAGTTACTTCTTTTAATCCTTTGATGGTTTACGGTGGAGTAGGACTTGGTAAAACTCACTTGATCCAAGCCATTGGTAATGAAATCAAGAACGGCCCAGAAGAAAAGTTTGTACTTTATGTATCCTCTGAAAAGTTTGTAAACCAATTCATGGACTCCATCAAAGATGGTAATGTGAAAAGCTTTACAAATTTCTACATGCAAGTGGATGTATTGATTATTGATGACATCCAGTTCCTTGCTGGAAAGGATCGTACTCAGGAAATGTTCTTCCACATCTTCAACCACCTGCACCAAAGTAAGAAGCAGATCATCATGACTTCTGACTGTCCTCCAAAAGACTTAAAAGGACTTGAAGAGCGTTTGCTTTCCCGTTTCAAATGGGGACTGACTGCAGATCTTCATATGCCTGATTTTGAGACCAGGGTAGCTATCATCAAAAGAAAGATGCAGTCTGAAGGAATTTATATTCCTGATGATGTAATCGAGTATCTAGCTTATACTGTCGACACCAATATTCGTGAGCTTGAAGGAGTATTGATTTCTTTGATAGCACACGCTTCACTCAATAGGGTGGAAATAGACTTAGGTCTCGCAAAGACGATCATGAAAAACATCGTCAAAGACATCGAAACAGAAGTAGGCATTGACTTTATTCAAAAAACTGTTTCTGACTATTATGGCATCAAACTGGATGACCTAAAAGCCAAAACAAGAAAGAAGGAAATTGTGGTAGCCAGGCAGGTCGCCATGTACTTTTCAAAAGAATTCACCAATCATTCATTAAAGTCAATTGGCTACCATTTTGGGGGCAGGGACCACAGCACCGTCATTCATGCGGTTCAAACTGTTAATGACCTAATGGAGACAGACACTGCTTTCAGAAATGCCATCAACGAACAAAGAAAAAAATTCAAAATGAGATCATATTAAAAGGGGAATCAATTCCCCTTTTTTATTGGCCTAACGATTCCTTCCAGTTCCTCCAGAGAAAACCTAAGTTCTGTCTGTCCCATAGCGTAAGGACCTATCTCATAACTATTATAAATCATTACATAATCCTTCCCTTCATAGCCCATAGCAGCAGGTAAAAAAAACTGGTCATTTTCATCCAGAAAGAACCTACCATCATCTTTGAGGGTAATTTCTGCTTTCACATCATGGTATTCTTTGAATTTTTTCTCAGACAACTGCAAAAGCCCCTGCTTATCCAAGACAAGATCTTCCTCTTTTAAAAGCTTTTTATTGATCAAATCAAAATTGAGAAACATTACTGTATGGTTGGGGTGTGCTCCTCCTGTGTAACTGCTATTTGAAAAGACAATAGAAAGCGTCCCATCATCCAACATGCTCACTTCACCCTCTGTAGTATTAAACCATGGGTGGACAGACTCTGGAAAATCCCTACCAAAGTCCACAAAACCATCTAGAAAATTTTTGGCCCCTTCCTCAAGACTATCAACTTGTATCTCTTCCTCGCCCCAGGTAAGGTACATTAACAATTGTTCTTTTACATGAAGATTGATCCAGGAAGCCAATCCTTCATCACCATTTTCAAAAATAGGATAAGACATATTTACCTCAGCACAAACACTATCTTCACCAACACAAGCATTTTGAGAAAAATCATCGATTTCATATCTCAATGAAGCTTGTTCCAAAACTTGTGATTTTTTTTCTTGACCACCGCTACAAGCCATTACTCCGAAAAATAACAAAGCAAAGCCCCAAACAAATGGTATTTTCTTTACATTCATCACTGCGATTATCATTGTTTTTTTAGAAAGCTCTCAACCAAATTCCTTGCCACAACCAATGGTGAAGAATTACCTTTTTTCACTTCTTCCATCTGTTCTTCCAATCTCTCTTTCACTTCTTTATCATGATAAAACCGAGCTTCCAAAGCCTGCTGAATATGTGCATAAAACCAACTGACACGCTGTTCTTCTCTATTTGAATCGAAAAAGCCCTGAGCTTTCATCTGATTTTCATAACGTTGAATTACATCCCATACATCCGAAAGGCCTTTTTGTTCAATGGCAGATACAAGCATCACTTCTGTACTCCATGGCTTGTTCGGGTTTTTCATTAATTTCACAGTATGATCAAGTTCCTTTTTTGATATAATGGCTTCTGAGAGTTGATTTCTATCAGCTTTAGTCACTATGATAGCATCTGCCATTTCCATTACCCCTCGCTTTACTCCTTGAAGCTCATCGCCAGAATTAGGTAGAACCAATAACAAAAAAAAGTCAACCATTTCTGTCACCATTATTTCCGATTGCCCTACCCCAACTGTTTCCACTAAAACCACATCATACCCTGCTGCTTCGCATAACAATATACTTTCCCTTGTCTTAGCCCCCACCCCTCCCAAAGTTTGAGAACTAGGTGAAGGCCTGATAAACACCTCTTCCTTCTTGGTCAAGTTTTCCATTCTGGTTTTATCCCCTAATATGCTTCCTTTCGATGTCACACTACTAGGATCAATGGTCAATACGGCCACTCGCTTGCCTTTCTCTACCAATAACAAACCAAAATGTTCAATAAATGTACTCTTGCCAACACCAGGCGATCCAGTTATTCCGATCCGAATACTCTTACCCGAATACGCAATGGTTCGATTGATAACTTCATCAGCTAATTTCTGGTCCTTCTCCAACTTACTTTCTACCAAAGTAATCGCTTTACTAAGAATACTGCGATCTCTGGATAGAAGTCCATCAACATATTCTGAGGCCTTTAATCTATTTTTCGACGCTTGGGACATAAAAAATATTTCTGTGATTGTTATGCTAATTGTTTTTAAAGGGATACTTACTGAAACTTTCTTCCCCCATTGGCTTCTTTTCAAACTTTCCTACACAATACTTATCAAAGCGCACATCAAAATAAGGAGGCTCGGAACGTAACTTTTCGGGTGATTCTTGACTGCTCAAAAAGAAAAAAACCTGAGTATTTCCATATTTTGTATGCGGCATGAGTTCACCATACTTCCTCATTTCCGACCATATGGTATCTTCCACTGTCACTGCGTAAATTCGTTTGATTGGTCCGGTGTTATTCTCATTTCTGTAAAATGCCACTTCGATAAAGTCCATTTTCAAATCTTTCACCCCTGGCTGTGAAATGGTATCACTTACCATCCAAATGACCATGGCCATTACCAATATCCCAATAAAGTAAAACAGTCGCTTTGTTTTCATAGTAATCCAAGGTTGTTTAGACCTAAACCATTAATTTAGGGGAAAAATTTCAATATGGGGTTCGAATACATCAAAGCACTGCATATTATCTTCATTGTCACTTGGTTTGCAGGCTTATTTTATATTGTACGTCTATTTATCTATCAAACAGAAGCCCTGGAAAAATCTCCTGAAGAACAGAAAATTCTAAAACCCCAACTTGATTTGATGGCTAGGAGATTATGGTTAGGAATTACTTGGCCTTCTGCCATCTTAACATTAATCTTTGGTATATGGACCCTTTCTTATCGTTGGGGATATTTACAAATGGGTTTTATGCATGCCAAGCTTGCTTTTGTTTTTTTGCTATATCTCTATCATTTTATTTGCCATAAAATTTATAAGAACCTCCAAACAGGCACGGCCAAATGGACCTCCACTCAACTAAGGGTTTGGAATGAAGCTGCAACAGTTCTGCTATTTGCCATTGTATTCCTAATAGTACTCAAAAACCTAATGGATATGGTATGGGGAGTGGTTGGCTTACTAGTATTGAGTGCCCTACTTATGATTGCCATCAAACTGTATAAAAAAAGCCGAACAAGGAACTAATAAAATTATCAAAGCGTAGTAAAAATAAAAAATGCTAAGACACAATCTCATCGTATTTGCCATGCTCTGTTCCATCCTTACCGTATGGAATTGCACTTCAAAATCCCAAGAAGAAGAGGGGCTTCCTTATTTGGGCTTCAGTGATATGGTGGAAAAAGAAGTGGATGGAAAAACGGTGATTGATACAGTGTATCATCAAATAGCGGATTTTTCTTTCACCGATCAAGACGGCCATACGATCACCAATGAGGCTGTAAATGGTAAAGTATATGTTGCGGACTTCTTTTTCACTACTTGCCCTACGATTTGTCCGATCATGAAAACACAAATGCTAAGGGTATATGAGAAATTTAGGAATAACCCCGATTTTCAGATCCTTAGCCATTCCATTGACCCAACTTACGACACGGTTCAGGTTTTAAAAGATTATTCGGAAAGACTGGGTATAGAGGATGCTTCTACATGGCATTTCCTCACAGGTGACCAAGAAAAAATATTCGAAATTGGCCAAACCAGCTATCTTGCCACTGCCATGAAGGATAAAAACGAACCAGGAGGGTTTCTTCATAGTGGTGCATTTATATTAATTGACAGGAAAGGACATATCAGAGGTGTTTATGACGGAACTGTTAAGGAACAGGTTGACGAACTCATTCAGGACATTCCTAAATTGCTAAGCAAGGATGACAAAGACACTTAAACTTACTTTTTTTGCCATTTTCTTAGGCTTTCTTAGCAATTGTAATGGTTCGAATAAAAATGCCAATGAGCATTTTTCATTGAATGACATTGAAGACCTAAAAACCAGGCAATACGCTATTGAAGGGCAACTACTGTATGATAATTATTGTGCCAATTGTCATCAAAAAGACGGCACAGGTCTAGGTAAATTAATTCCCCCACTCGTAGCGGCAGACTTTCTACTTCATGATGAAAATAGAACCATAAAAATTATTAGGCATGGGCTAAAAGGGGAAATCACAGTAAATGGAATCCAGTACAACCAGCCAATGCCCGGAAACCCAAAACTGACCAATCTTGAAATTGCTGAAATAGCCACTTATATCTACTGTGCATTCGGGAGGGATGAGAGGCTCATTGATGCAAGAAAAGTGAAACAATATTTAGAAGAATAGTACTCCTATTCTTCTAAATCATCTAGTTGCTTTAAAGCTTCCTTTATATCTTGATTCACTTTGGTAATTTTGACTTTTTGTTCTTCTAGAACCTTAAACACTTCGTCTTCGGCCATATCATCAAAACTCTTAGGATATTGGTGCATCCAATCAAACATTCCATCATAAGCATCCCCTAACTTTCCTGCGATCATTCTAAGTTCCTTTGCTTCGGAACTATTTGCATCAGAGTCTTCTTTTTCTAATATTTCAGCTTCCTGTAATAATCTTTTTTGTGCTGACTTAATTTTCCCCATCTTAGGCATCACTTCATCATGAATAACCATCACTTCTTCAATCATTTTTTCCCGACTTTTTTTTTCAGATTCGCAAGAAGTAAACATGACAACAACACACCATAAAAGCAACCTATTCGTTTTCAACCACATAGCTTTATAATCTTTAAATAAGTTTAAATTTGAAAAAATGGATATAATTAAACAAATTATATCTTTAAAAGATTATATTAATTTTCATTCAACACAATTACTTCCCGATCTAAACCCCACTATATCAGTCATGAAAGTTGAGATATCCATATTGAAATATAAGGCTTCAGGAAAACTAATAAATTGATCAACGAACTCGTTTTTTTAAGAAAAGACATATTACAGCCTAAAGCCACCTAATGTAATTATATATTTCATCACGAGTAACTTTAGTCCCTATCAAAAAATGTATTATTGAAATGAAAAACCTATAAAATTTAACTCATAGAAATCTTTAGTCGAATGATCTCTTTCGCTACAATACTTATATTTATACCTCAAAGAAATCATATACTTTAACAAGAACAATATTTACTACCTATGAAACCATTTTGCTTCTCTGTTGACCAAATTACTGAAAGCCAAAAAGCCAGCCTTCACCCTATGGATATAGGACTAATCAGGGGGTATGCGGTTTTTGATTTTTTTAGGACAGTCAATTACAAGCCTTTATTTCTAGAGGATTATTTGGATAGATTTATCAAGTCTGCTTCTAAAACCCACCTAAACCTAAACTACACTGCTCAAGAACTTGAGCAAATCATTCATCAGTTAATCCAAAAAAATGACCTAGAACAAGGAGGAATAAGGATGGTGCTGTCTGGTGGGGTATCGGATAATCATTTCTCACCTGCAGATGGAAGCTTATACATTTTCTGTGAAGAACTACTGATGCCTTCTGAAGAAAAATACGGCCAAGGAGTAAACCTTTTAACTACCGAATACATCAGGCCAATTCCTGAAATTAAGACGACAAATTACGCCTTACCGGTCTTCCTTAGTGCTGATTGGAAAGAAAAAGAAGCAGAGGATGTGCTCTATCATTTCAATGGCATCATCTCAGAAAGTTCAAGAAGCAATATATTCATGGTCAAAGATGGATTGATCAGCACCCCTAAAAGCAATATCCTTATGGGAATAACTAGAAAAAAGATCTTGGCATTTAATGATCAAATAAACATCACGGACATATCTCTTGAGGAATTGGTGAATGCTGACGAAGTTTTTATGAGCAGTACAACCAAAAGAATTCTTCCCATTACAAGAATTGATGGCAAACCTATCGGCAATGGGCAAGTAGGTGTTCACACAAAAAAAATAATGGAAGACTTCAAATCTCTTGAAAACAAAATAGCCCTCAATTAAGAGGGCTATTTTGTTTATTACAATACCAATTCAGCATCCGTAAGGATGTACATTAACTTTTCAGGGTCTTTGGCATTAAGTTTAAGCTTTCCTTTCACCCTTACCCTTTTTGAAGTATACTCTATGGGATCTGTCAGCATGACTTCCATGACTGTTTCCGGGCCACCAGAGCCACAAAAGAAGCATTCTGCCAGCGGTAAAGATGACAAGATGATATGCTCGGGCTTAAACATCCCCTCAAAGGGAATGATATAGCCATCTGCAAAAACTTCTTTGCCTTCCATTTGCTTCACCTTATCACTAAAAACCGGCAAGTACAATTCTCCGTACTCATCCTCTCCGATTTCATACTTTACTTCAGACAATTCTTTCCAAACACTTTCTTTCTGCTGGGCTTGGGAAATACCACATACAGCAATAGTAAACAGTGTCAGTAAACTTAGTTTCAATCTCATATTATCAACGCTATTATTTTGTCAGTTGCTTTGCGATATCTGTTTTATAGGCTCCTGAGGCAGGTATAATCGAAGCGACTATACCAACGACCACCGCATATAAAACGATCCATACCTCTTCTTTTAAAAACACCCAAGGTGTTATACTACTCAATGCTCCTTGTTCTTGACCAATAACCAAAATTGATAAAAAAAGGTGCCCCATCAAAATCCCTACTAGCGCACCAAGACCTGTCAATATAATCCCTTCCAATACAATGTGGAAAAATAGCTGCTTCTTGGAGGCTCCAATGGTCCTCATTACAGCCAAATCATACTTACGTTCTTTCAATGAATTATATAATGCAATGAAAATACTCAAACCGGCTATAGAAACAATCACAAAAGCCAAACCTTTAATCATCTTGATCCCCACCCCTAAAAGTTCAAAAAGTCTTGAAATTTCGAAAGTTGGAGAAGCTGCTTGAAGAGAACTTCTGCTATTGATAAAGCGAGGTAACTGCACAGCTGCCATTGGGCTTCGGTACTGAATCAGGAGTGTCGTTATTTCCCTATCCTCTTCAGAATTTGGAAATCCCTTTGTCGCAACAGGCCTTTCCATGGCGGAATGGTCATGCTCGTCTTCTTCGTCATGAGTAAACCATACAGACTCTAAGCTTGTTAAAATCAACTTATCCACCACACGACCTGATTTTGTCAAAATACCAGTCACCACATAAGCATGATGATCATGCTCATGACTACTGCTTCCAATCCCATGGGATCCCATAAACTTATCACCGACACCTAGTTGCAACGCTTTTGCTACATCCTGTCCCAAAACTACCTCAAACGGCTTCTGCCAGGCTTTTCCTTTTTCAAATTCCACTTCATACAACTCCAAATAATCATGATTGGTACCCACTATCCTATACCCCTCATAGTTATCTCCCAAACCTAATGGAATAGACTTTTTGATCAACCTGTTCCTTGAAACTGCCTTAGCTTCCTTCATATCAATATTTCCCGTTGGAAAATCAATATGATAGACACTGGATAAAATCAATTGCAATGGACTTCCTTTAGCACCCACTACCAGATCAATCCCTTTGGCATCCTTATCCATCTGACTTTCAAATTGGTCTTGCACCAATAGCAATACAGCAATAATGGCCAGCCCCAAAGCCAAGAGCAATATATTAAGTCCGGTATTTAGCGGTTTCGAAATCAAATATTTCCAACTCAGCTTCAGCATATTCATGACACACCTCCCATCAGTATATAATTGGAAATATGCTCTTTTACTCTTTGATCATGGGTTACCACTATCAACGCCGACTTCATCTTGCTTGCTTGCTCTTTCAGCATGTGGATCACCATTGCTGCATTTTCATCATCCAAGCTTGCTGTAGGCTCATCCGCTAAAATCACTTTGGGATTATTGACCAATGCCCTTGCTATAGAAACCCTTTGGGCTTCCCCTTCACTAAGCGAACTTATTTTAGAATTCTTCTTGTGCGCAATTCCCAAATCATTTAGTATCTTTTCGATTAAGCGCTTTTCACTCTTTTCAGAAAAGTACTGTGCGAGTTGGAGGTTTTCTTCAACCGTCAGTGGAGATAGAATATGTGGCTTTTGGAAAATCACCCCAATATTAGCTCCCCTATATTTGTCCAAAGCTGCTCCTTTTAAATCATATATAGATGTGATGCCAATTTCTACAGTTCCAGATTGTGGCTTTAGCAATCCTCCCAGAATATTCAACACGGTAGTCTTTCCACTACCCGACTTTCCAAGGATCAATAACTCCCCTCCTTGGTCTACTTTAATATCAGGAATATCAAATTGATGATCTGAATCATATTGGAAACTTATATTCTTCGCTAAAATCATTTTCCAGTTAACCTATTGGAATATTTACAATAAATGTGGATCCTTTCCCGGCCTCACTTTTTACATGAATTTCTCCTTTTAGCACCTCCACACATTTTTTCACTATTGACAACCCTAATCCGGAACCTTCTGTAATCCCAACATTTTTAGCCCTGAAAAACCTATCAAATAGCTGGGATTGCTCTTTGGCCGGAATACCTATGCCATCATCCTCAATTATTACCTTCATGATTTCATCATCTACATCAACCGAAAAATTCACATGTCCATTTTCTTTGGAGTACTTAACTGCATTGGACAAAAGGTTTTCGAAAACCTGATAAAGTAATTCAGTATCTGACTTTATGGTTTTGGGAACATTATTAAAACTAGTTGAAATGGTTACATTATTATCATTATTGGCTTTAACCACATCAAGAACTTCATTGAAGAATGCCGCTGTGAAAAAGCGCGAAGGCTTATAATCTATTTTATTGGCATCTGCTTTACCGAAAAATAAAACGGAAGTCAGCAAGCTATTCAAACTCCTGACTGAATTCTCTATTTTTCTGGAGTGCTTGACCAGTTTTTGCTTCATGGGATGGTCTTTCTCCGCATAAATCTGCAAAAGCTGAGCAGAGCTCAAGATAGAAGTAAGTGGAGTTTTAAAACCGTGTGATACATTTTGTACGATCCTGGATTTCAGCTCACCAATCTCTCTTTCTTTTTCCAAAGCCTTCTTTAATTCTTTATTGGCCTCATTGAGATCTGCGGTTCTCTTCCTTACTTTTTCTTCAAGTTCGTTATTTAGTTTTTGAAGCTCTTTCTCCTTTTTGTCCTTGAAAATGGCGAGCTCAATCATCATGTTTAACTCACGAATATTGAAAGGCTTGATCACATAAGCACTTGGATTGGTACCCGCTATTTTTTGCAATGTCTCTTCATCCGAGCTAGCAGTCAAATAGACTACCGGGATATCGTACTTTTCATTAATGATCTCGGTGGTTTTGATTCCGTCAAGTTCTCCTCCCAAATTGATATCCATCATCACAAGATCCACCTGTTGTTCGTCCATCAAATCCAATGCTTCCTCACCTGTCGCTGCTATTCCTAAAATTTCATGGTGGTTCTTTTCCAATGCCTTTTTAAGCAGAAGCGCTGACACATTATCATCTTCCACTATAAGTATTTTCAATGCAAGCATAAATTTTCGTTTATTAGTCTAAAAAGGTGGTTCTAAGTTCAATTTTTCACAATATTAATAATATTAATTAATTGACGGGCAAAGTCACGACTACAGTTGTACCTACTTTTTTCTCACTGGTTATCTCGATCGAGCCACCTAGCAGCTCTATTAAATTCTTTGTTATGGACAAGCCAAGACCTGTTCCTTCAAATTTTCTATCATAACCTCCACTTTCTTGTTCAAATGGTGTATAAATATTGGCAATGAATTCCTTGCTCATACCGATTCCCGTGTCCTCTACTTTTAATAAAATATTTTCATTTTCTTTTTTTACACATAATTTGATCAATCCCTCTTCTGAATATTTTATTGCATTGCCCACAATATTGTTCACTATCATCTCCAAATAGCGCTTGTCGATTTTTGCATAGAAAGGTTTCGTCTCAAACTTCGCAGTTAATAGTAAATTCTTCCTGATAGCTAATGTTTTAAGTGGAAGCAAGATTTTAGAAAGAAAATCATTTACATTGGTATGTTCATAAAACACCTCCACTTTGTTAGCTTCTATCTTGGACATATCCAAGATACTGTTAATAGTATTGAGAAGTCTCTCTCCACTTTCTTTAATGATCTCCAACTGCGCTATAAGCAGGTGGTTGTTTGAATTCTGTAGAATGATATTCTCTGTGGTTCCTAATATTCCATTTAGAGGAGTCCGTATTTCATGGCTCATATTGGATAGAAAGTTAGTCTTGATCCGGTTCGCTTCTTCCGCCTTTTCCTTAGCTTCTTTCAGTCCTGCCTCATAAATCTTCTTATCAGTAACGTCCCTAAAAACCAATAATATTATTTCTTCATCCTCTTCCTTTGGATTTACACGTGTGACATACAAGTCTATATTCTTTTCACCGGAATAAAAAGGCATAAAGGCTTCAAAAGAACCTCCTCTCCCTCCACTTTTTTCCAATAAGGCTACTATCCGGTCTTTATTTGAATAAAAATAATCTTCGTTCCCAAATATACTCTTAATATGGCCCACATGTCCTTCAATGCCCGCTAATTTCTTCAAAGATGGATTTACGGCTATAACATGCCCCTCTAAATTTAGAAGTGCAAAACCATCTCTTGAGCTTTCCCAAACATTCCTGAATTGATCCTCGGCAGTTTTAATAACTTGATCTTTTTCATCTATACTTTTCTGAAGAATACCTCTTTCTTTAAATTGATTGACCAACATATTCAGTCCAAAACCAATCATTAAAAAAATAAACATGATCAAACTTATAAACCAAAACTGCAAGTAAGTTGGTTTTATAATTGAAAAGTGATCCGAACGGACAACCTCCGATTCAAACTGCCCTCCCAAACTTGCCTTGAACAACAAAGTATAGTATCCTGGAGGCAGGTTATTGAATTGCAGTTTATTAACCCTTGGGTTTTGAATGTGCTGCCAGTCTGCATGTAAGCCTTCCAGTTTATAGCTTATTGTAAAATTTGTAAGCTCCAAAAAGCTTGTTGCATTGAATTCAAACTCTATATTATTATGTTCGTATGGGATTCTATCCAAATTCAATACAGTATCCTTTACACCTAGAATCCTCATAGAATTAATTGAAACCAGCGGCTTTGCGAACGATGACTCATCCTCTTCAGGGATAAATACCGAAAGGCCATTCTGCGTGCCAATCATAATTTTTCCATTATCCCCTTCCGCCAAAGCGCCTCTATTTACTTCGCTACCAATAAGACCAGTGTGTTCATCAAAAAACCTCATAGTCCCATTACCTACTATAGCAATGCCGTCATCCGTTCCTGCCCATATATTAGAGTTTTGGTCTTTTAATATTGCATAAACAGGCCTATCTATATGTTGTCCATTCACTTCAAAAAATTTCAAACTATCATCTTCATATATCTTAAGACCCTCATGTGTCCCAAATATCCTCTTTTCTTCATTGCCCTCCCAATCATAACCAACAAAGGCTAAAGCAGAATCATTTTCAATAACATCTACCTCCTGACTTATGGACTCTCCTAGCATTAAAACCATCTTCCCATCTTCCATGAAGTCAATTTTCCTTAATTGCATGACATTTATTCCTAAAACATCATTAAAAAGTGAATCAGTAATATCATTTTCAAAAAGTTTTTTTCCTTTCTTGCCAATATCAGACAAAAACACCCTTCTTCCTGCCACTATAAATAACCTCTTCCCATTTGGGGCCAAATTCATTACAAACGAACTATCTGGTGCAGCGTAAAACTCCAAGCTTCCCTCCAAGGGATCAAAACGTCCAACCCCTCTTCTAGATGAAGCTATCCAAATAACCCCATTCCTATCCTTATGAAAGCTTGTTACTCTGTTTTTAGGCTCTCCTGGCTGCCCAACTGCTATGGACTCTAAAAGCACCTTTCCGTTCCTCCGAAGTTGGACGCCATTATTAAAACCGTACAAATAATGTCTATACCCCATCCGCTCTATCGCCGACACTTCATGCTCCAGTAACCCGTCTAATTGATCAAAGTTTTGAAACCTTAAGGTAGGCAAATTGACTATTCCCCTAACAGTAGCGATCCAAATGATATTCTCTCTATCAACAAAGGCAGAATTGATAAAAAAAGCTTTTAACTCATCAAAAGTAGTTATCTCAAGAATTTCACCATTATTGGAGTTGTATTTAAACAATTGTGAACCAAAAAAATAATAAACCTGACCATCCTTAATCTGAAGACCGTAACGCTTAAACTCATCATAAATCACCTTCGAAAAGCCCTTAGAAATAATCCTCTCAGGAACCTCCACTTCACTCCCAACTGCTAGATAATCGTTTCCCAAAAAATAAAACAAGCTATCTTTTTCATTATAACTAATAGACCAAACAGCATCTGGTAGTACATTGAAATCTATTGGAGTCAACTCTCCCCCTTTATACTTGGCGGAATATCTTGAAAATAATAGATAGAATTCATCATTATTACCACCAAAGCAAACTACATTCTTTAGCCCCCCCCATTCTTTTGAAGGAAAATCCATGTAGTCCCATTCGAACGACCCAACTTCTGAAATAGCAATTACACTTCCTCTACTGATTACTATCTTTTTCCAATCTCCGCTACCAATTATAGAAACTGTTGTCTTTTCTCTAGTCAGCTCTTGCTTAAGTGTATAGGGAAGCTCAAATCTACTCCAAGATTCATTAGAAAAATAAAATATATTTGGGATTCCAGTTGTGTTAAAAACCCATATTACACCTTCTGAATCAATCAAGAAATCTAAATTCTTCCCCAGATTGGTTTTAATTTGCTCAGGTATTCCATAGGTACTGATTCCGTCTGAATAATAAATCCCCCTAGAAGTGGCGAACCATACCCTTCCCTTCTTGTCTTGAGCAATTGAATAGGCATTTTCTGATGGTAATTCCAACCCTTTGATTTGCTTATTCATCTGAAAGGACTGAGAAAAGACCATCCGGGTAATGAGGAATGATAAAATAAACAGGAATCTAGTCTTAGCCATAGTGCAGACCTAAATTATAAAAAGAATTTGTTCGAGTAAATTAAATTTGACATTGTTTCTCTTTTCTTTTTGTACTAGGCCTTAATCTTTTATTTTTGTATCCGAACTTTAAAAATCGCATCATGAGTGTTTTAGTAAATAAAGATTCTAAAGTAATCGTCCAGGGCTTTACTGGATCTGAAGGTTCTTTCCACGCGCAGCAAATGATTGAGTACGGCACTAACTTAGTTGGTGGTGTCACTCCTGGCAAAGGAGGCAGTACTCACTTGGGAAAACCAGTATTCAATTCAGTAGAAGAGGCTGTAAAGGCAACTGAGGCAGATACATCCATTATATTTGTACCACCTGCTTTTGCTGCTGACGCCATCATGGAAGCTGCTGATGCAGGCATTAAAGTAATCATTGCCATCACTGAAGGGATTCCTGTTAAAGATATGATGGTAGCCAAGCCTTATATTAAAGCAAGAGGAGCTACCCTAATCGGACCTAATTGCCCTGGTGTAATTACTCCTGGGGAAGCTAAAGTAGGGATCATGCCTGGCTTTGTCTTCAAGCAAGGTAGAGTTGGGATTGTTTCAAAATCCGGTACATTGACTTATGAGGCGGCTGATCAAATTGCCAAGGCAGGTTTAGGTGTTTCTACTGCCATCGGGATTGGTGGTGATCCAATCATCGGTACTTCTACAAAAGAAGCCGTAAAATTGTTGATGGAAGACCATGAAACTGACGCGATCGTAATGATTGGTGAAATTGGTGGTAACTATGAAGCTGAGGCTGCCAGATGGATCAAAGAAGATGGTAATAAAAAACCTGTAGTAGGCTTTATCGCAGGGCAAACAGCACCTCCGGGCCGAAGAATGGGACACGCTGGAGCCATCATAGGTGGAGCTGATGATACAGCTGAAGCTAAGATGAGAATCATGAGAGAAAATGGTATTCACGTAGCAGAATCTCCAGCTGAAATTGGAGACGTAATGGCCAAAGCACTTAATGTAAAAGCTTAAGCCTAGAAAATAATAAATTCAAATCGCCACCTTATTAAAATGGGGTGGCGATTTTGTTTGGAACCATTTCAATATTCAATATCCCTGAACCAGCCAGTAATACTTACTCTCTCTTTATTAGTGGTCAAAACTTCATGGGGAATTTCCCCGCTTAAAAAAGCCACCAATCTTCCTCCTTTGGGATAAACATCCAGCTTTTCTTCTCCCTCTTCCATTGGTAGGTACATCCTCAAGGCACCACCATCTTCCTCCGTCCATTCATCATTCAAATATAGTATTACGGTAACTACCCTATACTTCACATTCTGAAATTGATCAAGGTGCCTTAAATAAAACGATCCAGGAGGGTACATGGCAAAGTGCGCTTCAAAAGACCTTAATCCCAAGAAACAACGCTGATTAACTGCCCTACTTAACTCAGACATCAGCTCCCAATATTTTGTCTGCAATAGCGTCAGAGAGGTATGATCCATCCAAAACACCTTATCACTACGAATCTCTGTCTTGACCTTAAAGTTATCGCCCTTACCGATGCCAGCCAATCGAAACTGGCCATGAGAAAGGATATCTTGTTGCTCTTGCAATAATTCCTTTCTAAAGTCGTCTGAAATAAAGTGGTCAGTAATACACCACCCTTTCTCATACAGTTGGTTTGCTATTAACTCAAGCTCGTTTTCCATGCTGGATATTTTAGCGGCAAAAATACGTCAATAATTTTCCAGAAAACCATAATTTTGTACGAAAATATTGAGTAGACAACCACTCAATTAAAATCTTCATTAAGAAACACATAAAATGCTCCTTAAATCAGACGATATTAAAAGAATTGAAATAGATTTCGAATCTGGTGTCATACCACCTCCCTTTAGTCATATTTTTAAGCTTAAGATCAGTTTTGAAAGGGACTTTATCAACACACAGTTCACCGTTCATTACACCGACAGAGAAGAACTATCCGAGGAAGAAATCATTTCGGAAGGCTTTACACTGGAGGATGACTATGACTTTTTAGGAGAAGTCCCCAAAGTATGGGAGCAGCCATTCAAAACGCTTTACGCAAACACCAAGTGGTCAAACAAGCGAGACTTAGATGAAGACGGCGGAATAAGAATCTTTGCCAAGGATATTCATGGAAAAATCTCCCGCAGTATCCCTACTAACCAAGATGAATGGCACATGCTGGCACAGGAATTTATCCAAGCTATCTATGAAATCAATCAAAAAGAAGCGCCCCTGACCATCAGATACCGATCCATAGATAAAGAAACTGTCACAAACTATGTATTAACTGTAAAATTTTCGGTAAGAAAAGTAATAGTTGAAATCAATGACCAAATAACTGAATTAGGCTGGGAAGAAAGCCGTAAACTACTGGCATTCATATACCTTCCAGACTACGACTATGAAGTTGCTTCGGACTCTACCCCTAAAAAACGTGGTCAGTACATTGACTGTGGGGATGGACTTTGGCACAAATTTGGCAAAGGTGTAGTTAACCTTGATGAATCATTTGATGCAATATCAAAAATTCATGAAGGGTTTGAAAACTTAAATCAACTATAAACTTTTACAAATGAAAACTTTAAAATCAGTACTCGGGATAGTATTGAGTACAGCCATCTTGTTTGGTTGTGCCGACTGGAGCAATACAGGTAAAGGAGCCGCTATTGGCGGAGGTGCCGGTGGAGCCATCGGTGGTTTAATCGGATCTAAAAAAGGTAATACTGCGGCAGGTGCTGTAATAGGAGCAGCCGTAGGTGGTGCAGCTGGAGCAGCCATTGGTAAATACATGGACAAACAAGCCAAAGAAATGGAAGAGCTTGAAGATGCCAAAGTAGAGCGTGTAGGCGAAGGTATCCAACTAACATTTGACTCAGGAATTTTATATGGTTTTGACTCTTACCAGTTAACTCCTGAAGCTCAGGAAAACGTGATGAAATTAGCCAAAATCCTGAATGATTACCCTGACACCAATATCATGATTGATGGTCATACTGACAGCAAAGGCAGCGAAGATTATAACCAAGAGTTATCAGTTAAAAGAGCTAACTCAGTGGCCAACTATTTAAAAATGCAAGGTATCGATGGAGTCAGGTTGACCACGGTAGGGCATGGAGAATCAATGCCCATTGCGTCAAATGATTCAGATGCTGGAAGAGCGGAAAATCGCAGGGTTGAAGTTGCTATAACAGCCAATGAAGAGCTTGTTGAAAAAGCCGAAAATGGCGAATTGCAAAACATATAAACTCATTATCAACAGAAGAAAAAAGGCTACCAAAATCAAATTTTGGTAGCCTTTTTTATGAACAAATAATAATTACCGTCCAACCCTAGATTGCATCTCCGGGATCAGCCCCTCATATTTTCTTAGGATTCTCTCCCATTCTTTAAAAGCTTCATCAGTTTTTACAGTTGCTCCATTGGCATTAGAGTACTCACTAATCAGTTTAACCTTGTATTCCAATGGACTTGTATTTCCTAACTTCACAATACACCTAGACCTTACTATTGAACCATTAAAGTTCTGTGCTACCCACGCAGTTCTAAGGTAACCGGTCTCTCTATCTGTTGTTTCAATCACATCAAAATAAGAAGTAATGATCCTCGAAATAAGCTGCCATGATTCAAGCTCATCTTTGGATGGCTTTAAGCTGATGTCTACATTCGCAATATCTGAACTTGAAGAAGCGGTAAATGCTTCATCTACAGACATCCTGATATATTCATTTTTATCAGGTTTTGGTTGATTTTTTTGATCACAGAAAGTGCGCTCTTCAACTACAAAACCAACCTTTTCAACACGAACATTAACACATGTTCCTTTTTCAATTTTTAATTCCACGCTTCCTGTTCCTGCCAATTGGCCATCCACAAAAATATTGGCATCTTGCTCAGAAGTACTGATTTTCATTTTGTGATCAAAGGCATTTACTAATGCTGTCGTCAGTAGGAACAATGAAACTAGGGTAAATAATTTTTTCATAAGAAATAAAATTGTTGATGTTAATTTTCCAAAAACTTGGACTACCTAAACAAAAAACACTATTAGATCAAATAGCCCATAAATATACTGTAATACTACGTAAACAAACAGTACCAAACAATACACCAAAAGTAGTATTTAAAGCAATTCCTATGAAAACACTACCTTTTAAAAGAATAGTTTAAAAAAGTCAAAAATCCCTAAAATAAATAATTGAAAACCAAAAACAAGTCCCAATTACAAATCCTGATTTCATTTTTATTCAATTTCCTTGCTATAAAAACAAAAAAACCACAGTTGCCTTAAATCAAGGTTGACGCTTAATTTAAAACCAACTGTGGTTATATTTTTATACCCAAAGCTGTTACTTCGCGTAGTTAACAGCTCTCATTTCTCTGATCACAGTAACTTTGATTTGCCCTGGGTATTGCATTTCTTTTTCAATCTTCTGAGAGATGTCAAAAGAAAGCTTTCCTGCTGTAGTATCATCTACATTTTCAGCATCCACCAATACCCTTAACTCACGTCCAGCCTGCATTGCAAAGCATTTATTTACCCCGTCAAAGCTCAATGCTAAATCTTCCAGGTCTTTCAACCTCTTGATATAGCTATCCATTATCTCTCTCCTGGCACCTGGTCTTGAACCAGAAATAGCATCCGATGCTTGAACAATAGGTGAGATCATTGAAGTCATTTCAATCTCATCATGGTGAGCTCCAATGGCATTGCAAACCTCTGGATTCTCTTTGTACTTCTTGGCCAATTCCATACCCAAGATAGCGTGAGGTAGTTCTGCCTCCTCGGGATAGACCTTACCAATATCATGTAGCAGACCCGCTCTTTTAGCCAACTTGGCATTCAAGCCCATCTCTGCAGCCATGGTAGCACAAAGCTTAGCTACTTCTCTGGAGTGCTGCAACAAGTTCTGACCATAAGAAGACCTGAAGCGCATTCTACCAACCATTCTGATCAATTCAGGATGCAAGCCATGAACCCCAAGATCGATACAGGTTCTTTCACCAATCTCCACAATTTCTTCTTCAATATTCTTCTCTGTCTTGGCCACTACCTCCTCAATTCTTGCAGGGTGAATTCTTCCATCTTGAACCAATCTATGCAATGAAAGTCTAGCAATCTCCCTTCTTACCGGATCAAAACCTGAAATTATAATAGCCTCAGGTGTATCATCCACAACAATCTCAACGCCAGTGGCAGACTCCAAAGCACGGATGTTACGACCTTCCCTCCCAATAATCTTCCCTTTGATATCATCGCTTTCTATATTGAAAATAGAAACACAATTTTCAATGGCGTGTTCAGTGGCCGTTCTTTGAATGGTATCCAGAACAATCTTCTTCGCTTGCTTGGTAGCGCTAAGTTTGGCTTGGTCCAAAATGTCCTTGATATGAGATGAGGCCTTGGTATGGGCTTCATCCTTCAGCATTACAACCAACTGGTCCCTGGCTTCTTCTTTTGTTAAGAGGGCCACTTTTTCCAAGTCTGAAATGCGCTGGTTGGTTACCCGGTCAAGCTCTTCTTTCTTTACTTGAACGGAATGCAATTGAGCACTGAGATTTTCCTTCTTGCTATCAAGCTCAGCTTCCTTACGCTTGATCTGCTCCATTTCTTTAGAAAGAATCTGCTCTCTTTGCTTTAATTTTCCTTCATTAGTGATGAGGATATTTTTCTTCTTATTCACCTCCTCTTCGAAGTCTGCCTTTAGCTTCAGGTATTTTTCCTTGGCTTCAAGAATCTTATCCTTTTTAACTGATTCTGCAGTAAGTTCTGCCTCTCTCAAGAGACTCTTTGCTTTTTCCTGAGCTTCTTGCTCTATTTTGAGGTTATCTTTCTTCATGAAGAAACCAACCATCAATGCCCCAAGTGCAAGGCCTACAACGCCTGCAATGATAATGTATAATGTTATTCCCATCGGTATTTTAGGTTAATAAAAAGACCTACCGGACGGAAAGATATTGTCCCTGCTTTGCAAACAATAGTTACAATATGGATTTTAATTGGTTATTAATCGTAGAAAGGGTAGCTGAAATCTGTTCGCTATCTTCAGAACTCACCTCGTTCGCCTCCATGGCCTCCACCATACAGTCAAATGCTACCATTGCCAACAGGTCTTGCCTGTCATCCAAACCAAATTCTTCTCTATATCTTTTAAGCTTGTCATTGATTAACTTCCCCGCCCGTCTGATTTTCGCTTCATCCTCCGCCTTCACTTTCATAGGGTATTCCCTATCTCCAATTTTTATTTTTATTGAAAGCGTATCCATTTTATTCAGACAGGTAAGTAATTATCTTATCAATTTCCTTTATATAATTATTTATTCTATTGCGCAATTCAGCAGACTCTAAATTTTCTACCGGTATGTTGTTTACAATTTTACTAATTTTAATTTGATTTTTAAAATGCTCCAAGGAGGCCTCTTTTTCTTGAATTTCCAGTCTCATGCCACCCAATTGATCTCTCAGAGACTGGTTTTCCAGCTCCAGCTGTTCGATCTTTTTGGTGACCCTGTTGGCCAGTTGTTGCAAATTTTGGAGTTCCTCGTGGATCATCTTATCACTTTCTAATCAAAGCCCCTATCTCCTTTTCAAAAGACTTCATCAGCCTGCTCATGGACTGATCAATGATTTTGTCGGTTAATGTTTTACTATTGTCCTGAAGATAAAAACTTAGCGCATAAGCTTTTTTCCCTGCATCAATTTTATCTCCCTGATATACATCAAATACACCAATATGCTTCAAAAGCTTGCCTCCAGCCTTTTCTGCTACTTTTTTAACCGTATCAAAAGAAACCTCTTTATCGATCACCAAAGATAAGTCTCTTCTCACTTCTGGGAATTTCGAAATCTCTTGATACTGTTTTAGACCACTGGCTTTCTTTAGCAAGTAATCCCAACGCAATTCCGCGAAAAACACTTCTTGCTTCACCTCTGCCAATTTGGTGATTTTTGATGATAGAACACCTACTTTCCCAATTTCTTTTTCTCCCAAGGTCAGCTTTAAGGCATACTCAAATGGTGCTTCATGGATGATCTCTACATTAGGCAAACTGATGTTCAACTTGTCCAAAAGACGCTCAACAATAGTGTAAAGATCAGGAAAACCAACAGGCTTGGAAGGTTCCAACCAGCTTTCTGCCGCCTTATCTCCAGTCAAAAACAAAGACAAGTGTTTTTCTTCTCTGTAACCTTCTTTCTCCTTGAAATAAGCTGTCCCAAATTCAAAGAGTTTCAGGTCCTTTTGCCTCCTATTGATATTGTGAGCCAATACCTCCAAACCTGTGAACAATAGGGTCTGTCTCATCACCCCTAGGTCTTCACTTAGCTTGTTGTAAATCTCCACATTCTCTTCAACGTTCAGGAATCCTGACTTCTCAGCATAGGATGGCTTGGTCAGGGAATTCGTCATAATCTCATGGAAGCCCATTCCTGAAAGCAGCTCAGAAGTTCTGTATTGCAACTTATTGGAGTCTTTTGCAGGGTGTTCTGCCAAGAAACCTGCTTCATAAGTTTCCGATAGCAGCACGTTTTCAAAGCCATAGATTCTGAGTACTTCTTCAATAATGTCTGCCTCCCTGGTTACATCGACCCTGTATGGCTTCACAATTGCTTTGAACCCTTCTTCTGACTCATTGGCAACTTTGATCTCCAAGTTTTCTAAAATCTCATTCACCAATTCCTTAGGGATATGCTTCCCAATCAATCGATCAATATGAGCATATTTCACATCGATCTCAAAGTCTGAAACTGGAACAGGGTACAGGTCAACTACCTCAGAGGTCACCTCACCACCAGCAATTTCCTTGATTAACATGGCAGCCCTTTTCAAGGCAAACAAAGGCATATTGGGATCTGTACCTCTCTCAAATCGGAAAGAAGCATCTGTTTTAAGACCATGAACTTGACTTCCTTTCCTAATCACATCCGGAGAGAAATAAGCACTCTCAAGAAAGATAGAAGTAGTCTGATCACTTACGCCAGAACCTTTACCTCCAAAAACCCCTGCAATGCATAAGCCATGGTTTTCATCACAAATCATCAATTCTTCACCTGTCAACTTCCTTTCCTTCTCGTCAAGAGTAACAAAAGGAGTATCCTTAGGCAACTTCTTCACTATAATCTTATCATTGGCAACTTGGTCCAAATCAAAAGCGTGTAAAGGCTGGCCCAAATCATGTAAAATAAAGTTGGTGATATCCACCACATTATTGATTGGTTCCAAGCCCAAAGCTTTCAAGTAGTTCTGTAACCAAGAAGGAGAAGGTTCTACCTTAATATTGGAAATTGTTAGACCTGCATACCGTGGACAGTCTTCAAAACTCTCCACTTCCACCTCTACAGACCGCGACGTATTATCTACCTTAAATGCACTTACGTCAGGCATAATGACATCTTTTTTCAACAAAGCCTTCAAGTCTCTGGCAACTCCTAAGTGTGAAGCAGCGTCAGCCCTGTTTGGTGTCAATCCAATTTCTAGGACATCCCCAACTTCTAGATCAAAATATTCGCTTGCAGGTGTACCGTTAGGTAAATCTGTATCCAAAACCATAATGCCATCATGGCTCTGACCTAACCCTAACTCATCTTCGGCACAGATCATCCCTTGAGAAACCTCTCCTCTAATTTTAGCTTTCTTAATCGTAAATGGCTCTCCCCTTTCTGGAGTCAATTCTGCTCCGACAGTAGCAACAACTACTTTTTGGCCTTTATCTACATTAGGAGCTCCACATACAATAGGTACGATCTCCCCACCAACATCCACCGTGGTGACTTTGAGTCTGTCGGCATTGGGATGAGGAACGCATGTCATGACTTCTCCAATCACCACACCACGAAGCCCACCTGGAATAGACTCAAATCGCTCTACTCCTTCTACTTCAAGGCCAGACTGAGTAAGCAACTCAGCTATTTTGTCGGTATCTTCATCAAAGGATATAAAATCTTTTAATCTATTTATAGCAACTTTCATGTATTCAAACTGATTTTATCGAATTAAGGAGCAAATTTAAGATAAATGCCAATGGCAGAAAGCTTATTCCTTGTAATTTTTCTCACCAGCCTCTATTGGGATAGTTAAAACATTTTCTTTGGGTGGAATAGGACAAGCAAAATCAGGGTTATAAGCGCAATATGGATTATAGGCTAAATTAAAATCAATGGTAATGGAATTCAGTCCATCCTGCCTCAAATTCAGGTACCTTCCTCCACCATAGGTTAGTCCACCGCTTGTCTCATCTGCAAAAGGCAAAAAGAAATTTTTCTTATCTACCTCATTAATTGACTGTAAAAGCAACAAACGCTGAGAGGTGCCTGCAATTTCAAACTCAGCATAACTATGCTTCAAATACCTTTCTTTTGAACCATCAGTCATGGGAATTTCCAACAACTCTTTGTTTTGTAGTGGCACCATTCGTGCCCGAACACGAAATTTCTCATCAATCGGAAAACAATTCAAAGAATCAAAAGACCTTTTCTGCACAGCTGTAAGAGGTGATTCATCATTAAATTTTAAAAACTTGAATTGCTTTTCCCGCTCACTCAACACACTCTCTTGATAACCTGCTGTACTTTCTCCTCCTGTAAACATGTATATAAAGGTTACCAAAACGACCAACCCAACTCCTGATAATAATAATTGTTTCTGTTTCATACTAGTTTCAAATCATTGCTTCATCGGCAAAGCTAAAATAGCTAACATCAGTGAAAATCAAATGATCAATCACAGGTAGTTCTAAATCCCTGCCTAAGCCGACCATTCTCTTGGTCAAGATTTCGTCTGCCCGTGATGGTTTTCGGTTCCCTGACGGATGATTATGTACCAGGATCATTGCTGAGGCTCCATGCTCTAGGCCAAGTTTAAAAATCACTTTCGGGTCAGCCACCGTACCGCTTTTGCCTCCCTTGCTGACAATTTCTTTTCGGATCACAAAATTAGCTCTATTCAGCAATACTACATAAAAATACTCAACTTGCTCATCCAATAGTTCCGGTCGCATCAAATCATAGACATCTTGCGAACCTGTTATTTTTGGCCTCTTCGG
Source organism: Echinicola sp. 20G (assembly GCF_015533855.1). GTDB lineage: Bacteria > Bacteroidota > Bacteroidia > Cytophagales > Cyclobacteriaceae > Echinicola. Next base: position 24,154 of record NZ_AP024154.1, read on the forward strand.
GGCATCCATTGCTTTCCTCCTCCTCCCCAGTTCCAAGGCACTTACAATCGAAATTGCCTTGGCCTCTCCTATACCTTTAAATTTCTGAAGGTCCTTTACACTAAGCCTTGCAAGATCTGCCAAATTGTTTCCAGCGCTTGAAAGAATATGCCTTGCCAAATCCACCGCACTCATTGACTTTGTCCCTGATCCAATTAAAATGGCGATTAACTCAGCATCTGCCAAAGACGACTTACCCTTTAACAACAATTTTTCTCTCGGACGGTCTTCCTCTGCCAAAGCAGAAATTTTTATTGATTGATAGCTCTCCATTGTTCAAAAAATAGCTTAAAAAAACTCAAAACTGATTAAAATAGAGACTTAAAATATTAAAAATCAAGCAATAAAAAAAGCCCTACTGATCACAGCAGGGCTTTCAAAGCTTATTAGGATTGCTTATCCTAAAGCATTAACGAACTTCGCTAAGCTTGATTTCTTGTTGGCAGCGTTATTTTTATGAATGATGTTCTTTTTAGCAAGCTTATCAATCATAGAAGAAACTTTCTTAAATAGCTCTTGCGCCTCAACTTTATCAGTAGTGTGTCTCAACTTCTTGATAAAAGTTCTTGTCGTCTTAGCCTGATATTTGTTTCTCAAACGCTTGGCTTCGTTTGCACGAATTCTTTTTAGAGCTGATTTGTGATTTGCCATATCTTATTTTTAACTTAAATTTCTTTATTTCTCCACTTCCCGTTAATAGGAGTGCAAAGTTAATTGTTTTATTTTTAATCACAAAAGGATTAATAAACTAAAGCCCAGAAAGTTTTTGATTTACACTAAATTTCAAACGATCTAAACCATAACCAACTACAAATGTAAGGAATTCCACTTTCTATTTTTATATAACCTGTAATAATTTTCATCATGAAACGTTTGACACTTTTTATTTTATTCCTCCTTATCGATTTTCAGAGTTTTGCCTTTTGGGGATTTTATGCCCACAAAAAGATCAATCAAACTGCTGTATTTTCACTCCCCTTAGAGATGCTGGGGTTCTACAAAGAAAACATCGCTTTCATTACCGAGAATGCGGTAAATCCAGATAAAAGAAGGTATGCGGTAAAAGGCGAAGCTGAAAAACACTACTTAGATGCTGACGTGTTTGGAGACAGTGCCGTTTATAAGCTTCCCAGGTATTGGGATGATGCCATAGCCAAATTTGGTGAAGACAGTTTAAGAAAATATGGGATAGCTCCATGGAATGTTTATTTTGTAAAAACACAGCTTACTAAAGCTTTCCAAGAAAAAAATGTAGCTTCCATACTTCGTCTTTCAGCGGATCTTGGCCATTACCTTGGTGACATTAATGTCCCACTCCACACTACTGAAAATTACAATGGACAACTTACAGGACAAGACGGCATCCATGGATTTTGGGAAAGCCGAATTCCTGAATTGATAGCCGAAGATTTTGATCTATTTGTTGGTCAGGCAGAATACATTCCGAACACCCAGCTTGCCGCTTGGGAAGCAATCATTCAATCACACCACGCCGTTGACAGCGTATTGCAGTTTGAAAAAGAACTAAGTCAAAAATTTCGGCAGGATAAAAAGTATAGCTTTGAAGAGCGGGGGAACATCAATACCAAAGTTTATTCAAAAGCTTTCACCAACGAATACAACTTGATGCTTTCAGGACAAGTGGAACGCCAAATGAAAAAATCGATCAAAATGGTAGCCGACTTTTGGTTCACCTGCTGGGTAGATGCAGGACAACCTGACCTCACCCTGTTCACTAAACAAAAAATTCAACCTGAACTTTCAGCGGACACGACCAAAGTTGATTCAAAACTAAAAATCAGAAACCACGAATACTAAAAAAGCCGCCTTTCGGTGAGGCGGCCATATCTTTCCTTACGTGTTCTTTTGATTGGCTTAGGCCGACTGAAGATAATACCTTATGCTATTAGCGATCCTAGTAAAAGTATCCCTAAACACATCTTCATTCTCTTCCAACAGCGTCACTCTAAAACCTCTTAAATTGGAGCAAAAAGAACTGACAGGCACTACACATATCCCTTCTGCTGCCAAAAGGTTATAGACAAAACGCTTATCATGAGGCATATCATCTTCTCTTAACCACTGATCCAAATATCCCTTCACTTGTAAGTCCTCAACAGGAAGAAATTGTCTCTCGTTTAACATGCTTTCATCAAAGACAATGGTATTGTAAAAAGCTCCCTTTGTTTTATTGAACTTAATTCCCGGAACTCCAGACAGCACTTCCTCCATAATCTTGCTCCTTTTACCAATGCGATCATTAGCTTCCCTTCTGTAAGATGCGTAATCAGGATGACTCATCACCTTAGGAATGGCCAGCTGAGGAAGCATTGTAGAACACACCTCAATCATCTTCGCATTTTCCAAGGTAGTGCAGAGCTTATTAAATTCTTCTGAGGCATCTTTATTATAAAATTCCATCCAACCACACCTAGAACCCGGCCACGGAAATTCTTTGGAAATTCCTTTCAATGATATTCCAGGAAGATCACCGATCACTTCTGACAAAGAAATCGCATCGTAGCCGTTGTAAGTAATATTTTGATAAATTTCATCAGCTATCAAAAGCAAATTAAACTCCCTGGCTATGGCCACAAATTTCTCCAACACCTCTCTTGGATAAACCATACCAGTTGGGTTATCCGGATTGATAATCAATAAACCTACAATATTAGGGTTGTATTTGACTTTATTGTATAGGTCATCCATGTCTGGATACCAATTGTTATCTGGATCCAACTTATAGGTTATTGGAAAGGAATTGGCATGCGCTGCTTCAGCAGAACTGTGGGTAGAATACGCTGGTGAAGGACCGATGATACGGGCAGTAGGAATTAAAAACTGATAAAGTTTGGCTATAGCATCTCCCAACCCATTAAAAAACAAAATATCCTCTGCGGTAATCTGAACACCATTTCTTTGGTTATTCAATCCCGCCAAAAACTCTCTTGTTTGCAACATCCCCTTAGAGTCAGCATATCCATAGGTTTTGTCCTCACTGACCAATCCCATTACAATTTCCTTCATCCACGCGGGAATAGTATTGCTCTTTTGGATAGGGTCTCCAATATTTTCCCAAGTGATCTTATGGCCCAAACGCTCGATCACTTTTGCCTTCTTAACTATGCCCCTGATCTCATAATTCAATTCATCAGCACCTGGGGCAAGCAAAATCTGTCTGATCATATCAATACCAATAATGCAATTCTAAAATTTCCGCCAAAGGTAGGGAAAATAAATCCCCCTACCTTGTTTTGGAACTAATAAAATTTGGTGTTTCAGACCAGTTACCAACTTTTAGTCAAATGACCTATTTCAGTTTTTTATATTTAATCCTTTTAGGAGCCACATCTCCCAATCGCTTCTTCTTGTTCTCCTCATAATCGGAAAAGTTCCCCTCAAACCAATACACTTGTGAATCCCCTTCAAAGGCCAAAATATGAGTACATATCCTATCCAAAAACCACCTATCGTGGGAGATTACCACAGCACAGCCCCCAAAGTTCTCCAATGCTTCTTCCAAAGACCTCAACGTATTTACATCCAAGTCATTGGTTGGTTCATCCAACAACAGTAAATTACCGTTTTCTTTCAAAGTAAGCGCCAAATGAACCCTGTTTCGCTCCCCGCCGGAAAGTACACCAACTTTCTTTTCCTGATCGGAGCCAGAAAAGTTAAACTTGCTCACATACGCCCTGGCATTCATTTCTCGATTTCCTAGCTTAATGTTCTCATTGCCTTCTGAAATAGTTTGGTAAACTGACTTTTGGGCATCTAGTGTATCATGCTCTTGATCAACATAGGCCAGCTGAACAGTTTCACCCACTTCAAAACTTCCGGAGTCAGGTATCTCATTACCAGTGATCAGCTTAAATAAAGTTGATTTACCCGCACCATTTGGACCAATAATCCCAACTATGCCCCCCTGAGGAAGTGCAAAACTTAAGTCTTCAAACAATAATTTATCTCCAAAAGATTTGGAAACACCATTAACTTCAATCACTTTCGCTCCCAACCTTGGCCCTGGTGGAATATAAAGCTCAAGCTTGGCTTCCCTCTCTTTAGCTTCTTCCCCTACCAATTTGTCATACGCATTCAAACGCGCCTTGCCTTTGGCCTGCTTGGCTTTTGGTGTCATTTTTATCCACTCCAGCTCTCTTTCAAGAGTCTTTTGTCTTTTGGATTCGGTTTTCTCTTCTTGGGCAAGTCGTTTTTGTTTCTGGTCTAACCAACTGCTATAGTTTCCTTTCCAAGGAATCCCTTCACCTCGATCAAGCTCCAATATCCATCCTGCAACATTGTCCAGAAAATACCTATCGTGAGTTACAGCTATTACCGTTCCTTTATACTGCTTCAAGTGTTGTTCAAGCCACAAAACAGATTCAGCATCCAAGTGGTTGGTAGGTTCATCCAGTAAAAGTACATCAGGCTCCTGTAACAATAACCTACAAAGTGCCACCCTTCTTTTCTCTCCACCTGACAAATTACCCACAATAGCTTCACTTGGTGGCAGCCTCAGGGCATCCATTGCTTTATCCAGAACCACATCAAGTTCCCAAGCATTGGCTGCATCCAGCTTTTCTTGTACTTCTCCTTGCCTTTCAATCAAGTCATTCATCGCATCAGGATCCTCCATTACAGCAGGATCCATAAATTTCTCATTGATCTCTTCGAAATCCTTCAGCAATTGAACTGTTTCGGCAACAGCCTCCTCTACGACTTCTTTTACTGTCTTTTCTGGATCCAACTGCGGCTCTTGCTCCAGCATCCCGACAGAGTATCCAGGCGACCAAACCACTTCTCCCTGAAACTCCGTATCCATGCCTGCAATGATCTTCAACAACGAGCTTTTCCCGGAACCATTAAGCCCTAGCACCCCTATTTTGGCTCCATAAAAAAAAGACAAATAAATATCTTTCAATACTTTCTTCTGTGGTGGGTAAATTTTAGACACCCCAGCCATTGAAAATATAATTTTCTCGTCACTCATATTTTTTGTATTTACCTAATGGTTATATTTATAGAAAGAACAAATATGGCAAATAATCGCCTTTCTTAGGATAAATGCATCTTAATTAATTAATTTGCAGAAAACAAGAATTAGCCGACTTACCACCAACCTATTGAATCGAGATGGAGCATCCATATGGATACATTAAAGAAGACAAAGTTTATTTAAAAGGTTTTTTAAATCAGGAAGATAGAGTGATCGGAGAAGTAAAAGAGAGCGAAGCTTCCACCATCAAGTATTTTGAAGAACGATTTGAACAGGCCAAGAAGAAAGTAACTGACCTCAAGCAAGACATAGAAGACAACCAAAACAAAGGTTCTTTTTTAATGAAGCTTATTCACTTGAGAGATGCATTGATGCAATATGACGCACTCGGTGACTTTGTGCCTCTAATAGAGGAATTGGACAAACTTGAGGAATACCTCAACGACATTATCCAAACAAACAGGGCCAGAAACCTGGAAATCAAAAAAGGACTAATCCTGGAAGCGGAAGAACTCAAAAACGACACCGATTGGAAAGAGACTTCCGAAAAGTTTAAGGATTTAAAATTAAGGTGGATAAAGACCGGTCCAGTCCCACCTGAATTGAAAGATGAAATCGAAGGAACTTTTCAGTCTGCTACAGATACTTTTTTCGAAAACAGGAAAAACTATTTTGAAGGCTTAGCTCTGCAAGCAGATGAAAACATCAAAGTTTACGAGCACCTGGTCCAACAGGCCCGTGACGCTTTTAATATGCAAGATGCCCGACAGGCCTTTGAGATCAGTAAGAAAATCCAAAAACAGTGGAAAGAATCTGGAAAAGTGCCTGCTGAAAGAAGGCAGCCGCTGTGGGATGAATTTTCGAAACTGAACAACAGGATATTCAGTCGATATAAAAGGACCGTCCAGCAAAATAAATCAAGGCCTCCAATGCTCCGCCCTTATGAAATTGTAAAAAAACTGGAGCAATTGGCAGACAATATGAGAACACTTTCTTTAGGTGCAACAACGCCTGAGAAACTCTCAAAAGCCAAACGTCTGCAGGCGGAATGGAAAACATTACCTCCCAAAAAACCTAGAGAAGCACAACAATACTCTCGCTTGTTCGTCTTCTTTACTGATATAGTATTTGAGAAATCTTTCTTGCACAAACTAGCAAGGTCCAAGTTCGACAACTTCCACGAAATGGAAGAACATGAACAAAATCAGGTAAAAATCAATATCATGAAAGACCTGATCGTAAGAGATGAAAAAGAACTCAGTACAGTAAAAGAAAACTCAGAGAAATTCCGTTCTCAAGAGAGCGATTTCGAAACAATTTTATATAGAAAAATAGGTGCTTATAAAAGGAAGCTTGAAGTAAAAAATCATATTTTGAAGGAACTTTCAAACAAATAATTGGTTAGAGTTTTAAAACTTAAAAGATTTTATATTTTTGCTTTCCCGTGCACAACGGAAAAACTTAAAATGTTGACACTATGTATTGGACTTTAGAACTAGCATCTTACTTAGAAGATGCGCCGTGGCCAGCTACTAAAGACGAATTGATCGATTACGCTATTCGTACAGGTACACCTCTTGAGGTGGTTGAAAATCTCCAAGAATTGGAAGATGATGGAGAACCTTATGAAAACATCGAAGAGATCTGGCCAGATTATCCAACAAAAGATGACTTCTTCTTCAATGAAGATGAATATTAAAAAGAGCCCTTTATAAAGGGCTCTTTTTGCTTTAAACTCCCAGTACTGACTTTAGCTTATTCATACCTGATCTACTTACAGGAATCACCTCACCCCCTCTTAATCGGACTATGTGCCCATCTTTTTCATAGGGTTCGATTCTTGATATTTCAGAAACCTTTACTAGATAGGATCGATGTACTCGGACAAATAATTTCGGATCCAAAACTGACTCAAAAAACTTTAACGTCTTGTTTTTCAGATACTTTTGGTTTAACAAATAGATATTCACATAATCATCGTTGGCTTCAAAATATTTAACTTCCTTAACAGGAACAACCTTAATCTCTCCCTTTTCCTTCAACACTATTCGACTGGCAAACTCTTCTCCCACCGAGTGATGACTGGACAACAAATTATCAATTTCTGAACTTGCTCCGCGCTGAAGGAACTTGCCTATAGCTTGGGCAAAACGCTCTTTGGAGAAGGGCTTCAAAAGGTAATCTACGGCATGTGCATCAAATGCTTTCATAGCATAAGCATCAAACGCCGTAGTAAAAATGACACCTGGAGGCTTATCTAAGAGTTCCAACATTTCAAAACCGGTAATTTTGGGCATTTGAACATCCAAAAAAATCAAGTCAGGAGCAAACTCTTGAATGGCCTTTAACCCTTGAAAACCATCTAAACAAACCTTAACAACCTCAAAGTTAGGATAGTCTTCTAAATACTCTTCAACAAGTTGCCCAGCTAATGGTTCATCATCAATTATTACAGTTTTGATCATAGGTAATTGGAATTCTTAAACTAACTCTAAATAAATCATCAGATTTACTTACACTAAGTAAATCATTTCTTCCAAACAAAAGATAAACTCTCCTTTTAACGGACTCCAAGCCAAAGCCCTCCCCTTTTTCATTCACTGCGTTGGGGTCGTATGGATTGGAAATCTTTACTTCTAAGTATCCTTTCACTTTAGCCACATGCACTTGAATCATGACTTCTTCCAACTGTCCGTAAACACCGTGTTTCACGGCATTCTCCAACAAGGGCTGAATCAAAAGCGGTGGAACCATCAATGGGCAAGCCTCCTCTTCCACTTCAAACTCTACTTCCAGCCGATGACCAAACCTAACTTTCTCAATTTTCAAAAAAAGTTTAAGGTAATTGGTTTCTTCTTCTACCGTAACCCATTCCATATCATTTTTTCGGATGGTTCCCCGCAGAAACTCCGAAAGCTGCAAAATCATTTCTCGAGCTTGTTCTGGCTGTCTCTTGACCAAGGCATTCACTGAATTCAAGCTGTTAAACAGAAAGTGTGGCTGCAATTGCTGACGCAAGTGATACAGTTCTGCTTCTTTGGACAGCCGCTCCATTGTCTCGGATCGTTTTCTAACTTCCAATTGATCTTCAAGCTGTCCTCCTACAACCAAAATTGCAGTATACATTCCCAATACAATCAAAACTATTACAGCCCTGATAACCAAGGAATCATTTAGAAAATCAAGATAGGCCAAATCAAATTTGACAAAGTATTTGAGCACCATACTAGCAGCAAAGACCACAAAAATATCCAGCACCAATGGAAGCCCAACCAACAACCAAGTATTACTTTTTTGAGGCTGGTAAAACCTAAAGATATTTTCAAGGAGCATCACCCCTCCAGATGCCAAGCCAGTAAAAACAATGCTATCTAAAAAACTGGTCTTTAAATCCCAGCCATAATATGTTATCAAATAGGCTATACCGACAATCACCAGGAATACAAAAATCAAAATTTTGAGCCATCCCTGATCAGAGGTTTTCAGTAGCCTGGTTATCATACTAAGCTTTACTTAAAAGGATTTTACTTCAAGACCACCAAATAGTACGGTTCCATTGATAACCAGAACCTTCCCTGTTTCTTCACCAGACTTAGGGTACATTCGTTTGTCTTCAACTCCGGCAAAAATATTGGTCACTCCCATTTTTAATTCCCAATGAGGTGGCATCAATAATTTCACTCCACCAAAAGCCACTTCGACATTCAAAACGGCATTATCAGCCAAGTCAGCTTGGGTAAGGTCGATTTCAGTTCCTCCAAAAAAAGCGGATACTTTGCCCCCTTTAAAGTTTTTAGACATCACCCTTTTTTGGATACCACAAAACAAGGCCTGTGAATTCACCATATCCTTTTGTTCTGTTTGGAATTCTGCAGAGTCAGCATGCCCAAAACTGGTATCTGACATAAATGTTTCTCCTTTCCCTGTACTCTTCCCTTCTTCACTAGTCCCTGAGGAACTCCCTCCTGAAAATCCACTCCAATTATTAAAATCCTGAAACTTATTCTGCTTTTTGGTAGCCAAAAGGAAAATACCTAGAATAATTAAGCCAATCGGTATCAGGTAAGGTTCTATACCAAATGGAATATTCAACTCATTTTTAACAAGGAAAAACCCTCCAAAAAGCAGCATGAAAGCTCCAAAACCACTTTGGAAATTATGCTTGGCCAAAGAGATAACACCTATGGCCACAAAAATCATTGGCCAAGAGAATATCCAGTCTGGAATAAAAATGTCCATCTTACGAAGCAGCAAGAACAAGCCTATTGCCAGCACAATCAAACCGGTAGTTACCCTACCTCCATCTCCATTTCCGTATTTTCTTTTCATAGCATTATAGTTTAGCAGATTGTCAACATAACAACCATGAACCAAAACTACTTCAACTTATGAAATTTTCAGAAACCAATTAGGTCATCCCACTCAAAAAATCGGTAAATCGACAAATTTAATCGGTAAAAGTCAGGGCTTGCTTTTTTGAATCAGAAACTCAGCATAATCCATATCCTCAGGTGTGGTAATCTTAATGTTCTCCGCATTGCCCGCTATCAGGCTTACTTGCCAGCCTTGATGCTCATAGACTGTTGCATCATCTGTAAAATGATGAAGTTCAGTTACGTTAAAAGCTTGTCTAATTTTACCTAAGTTAAAAGTCTGGGGTGTTTGGACCAACCTGAAATATTGCCGCTCCTGGTAAAAAGACCTGTTCTCATCGGTCAATTTCCTGATAGAGTCTTTTAGTGGAACTACAGCAATACCACTTCCGGTCCGTTCTGCTTCTACAAAACTATTCCCAATAACCTCTTTACTCACAAAGGGCCTCACCCCATCATGAATAGCCACCAAACCATCGTTCCAATCAATCGCTCCTAACCCATTCTTCACCGACTGGAACCTAGATTTTCCTCCTGCCACCACCTGATGAGGCACTTGAAAATCAAACCTAGATTTAAGTTCTTCCCAAAATGAAAAATCATTTTCAGGTATAACCAGAATTAAGTCAAGAGATTGATCAAACTTGTAAAATATTTCCAAAGTATGCATTAAAACAGGCTTATCACCTATTTCCAAATACTGCTTCGGTATTGGCGTCCCCATTCTGGTGCCCCTTCCCCCTGCTACAATTATCGCTGCTTTGTTCATAAAACTCGTTTAGCTTGACGCTGCAAAAGTAGGTATTATAAAAGAAGATTATATATTGGTAATGTTATCCTTAGGTAAAAATATTATAATAAAAAAGGCTCTAAATAGAGCCTTTTTTATTATATGATTAACATTGCATCTCCATAAGAGAAGAACTTGTATTTTTCTTTAACTGCTTCCTGATAAGCTTTCATAATCAAATCGTAGCCTCCAAATGCCGCAGTGGTCATCAACAAAGTTGATTCGGGCATATGGAAATTGGTGATCAAAGCATTGGCGATCTTAAAGTCATATGGCGGGATGATGAACTTATCAGTCCATCCGCTGGAAGCCTTCAATCTATTATTAGCAGTTACTGAGGATTCGACCGTCTTCAACGAGGTGGTACCTACGGAAACAACCCTTTTCTTATTGTCCAAAGCTTTATTAACCAATTCAACGGTAGGCTCAGGAATATCATAATTCTCAGAATCCATTTTGTGCTTTGTCAAATCTTCTACGTCCACCTGACGGAAAGTTCCTAAACCAATATGAAGCGTAATAGGGCTTACCTCCACACCTTTGATTTCAAGTCTTTTTAACAAATGGGGAGTAAAGTGCAAACCTGCAGTAGGGGCAGCCACAGCACCAACATGCTCTGCATATATTGTCTGATAGCGCTCTCTATCTTCTTCTTCTACCTTACGCTCAATGTATTCCTTCAATATCGGAGTCTCACCAAGTGCATCAATGGTTTTGTAGAATTCCTCATCAGTTCCATCAAACAAAAATCTGATGGTTCTACCTCTGGAAGTAGTATTATCAATTACTTCAGCCACCAAATCACTATCTCCAAAATAAAGCTTATTGCCTACTCGGATTTTTCTCGCTGGATCTACCAAAACATCCCAAAGCCTCAGTTCTTGATTAAGTTCTCTTAATAAGAACACTTCGATTTTCGCCCCGGTTTTCTCCTTGTTGCCATATAACCTAGCGGGAAAAACTTTGGTATTATTCGTTACAAAAACATCTCCTTCATCAAAATATTCAATAATGTCCTTGAAAATCCTGTGCTCTATTTCACCAGTGTCTTTGTGGACTACCATCAACCGAGATTCATCACGGTTTTCAGAAGGATATAAAGAAATGAGTTTTTTAGGAACTTCGAATTTGAAATCTGATAATTTCATATATAATTTTATAGAAATATGATTGAATATTTTGATTTACGATATGGTCGTAAAAACTGCAAAGTTAATAAGAATTATAGCTAAAACTACCTATATTGTCAATAGTTTTTAAACAAAATTTATCAGGTGATTATTTTCAGACTTATTTGGGAGAGTTTTAGGTTTGCCCTTCAGGCCCTAAAATCTAATCTGACACGTACCATCCTGTCCCTGCTTGGCGTGACCATAGGTATATTCGCCATCATTGCGGTTTTCACTTTAGTGGATTCTTTGGAGAAAAACATCAAGTCAAGTTTTTCTTTCTTGGGAACCAATGTAGTCCGAGTTGACCGGTTTCCTTTTGCAGCAGGAGGAGGAGAATATCCTTGGTGGAAATATTTCAGAAGGCCTCCTGGAAACTATAACGAATTTTTGTTTTTGGAGGAGCGCATGAAAAATGCAGAAGCCATTACCATTTCCGCTTCAGCCAATACCACCATTAAAAGAGGTAGCAGTTCCTTTGGGGGAGCCAATCTTCAGGGCGTGGTCTTTAACCATAAAGAGGTATATGACATCCCTGTAGTTGAAGGTAGATTTTTTACTGAATTGGAAATTTCCGCAGCAAGAAATGTCACTGTTATAGGTGCAAAGATAGCTCAAACACTCTTTCAAGGAGATGACAACATTATTGGCAAAGAAGTAAAAATCAAAGGGCAAAAGTTTATTGTCATTGGCCTTCTAGAAGAAGAGGGAGAAGGACTCTTTGATATGCCTTCTAAAGATGACGCTTGTCTCATTCCATTTGGCACATTTGGCAAGATGTATTACATGGGAAGATGGGGAGTAGAACCCACCATTGCTGCCAAAGGCTACGATGATGACAAAAACCTGGTCGCCTTAGAGAATGAAATGACTGGATTACTAAGGGCTAAACGTGGCCTAAAACCTATAGAAGAAGACAACTTTGCCTTAAACAAATCGGAGTTTATTCAAAATGCCATTGGAGCGATCTTCGATGTGATCAGTATCGCTGGGGCTGTCATTGGGGGATTTTCCATTCTGGTAGGAGGATTCGGTATCGCCAATATCATGTTTGTTTCAGTAAGAGAACGAACCAATATCATTGGAATCCAAAAATCCCTTGGAGCTAAAAATTATTTCATTTTACTGCAATTTCTTTTTGAGTCTACCTTCCTAAGTCTTTTTGGTGGATTGGCCGGTTTGCTACTGGTTTTCGCCATAACATTTATACCTCTTGGGGCATTGGAAGTGTTTCTATCGGCCAAAAACATCATTTTAGGACTTGGCCTGAGCTCCACAATAGGAATGCTTTCTGGCTCGATCCCTGCAGGGATGGCTGCTAAAATGGATCCGGTTGAAGCCATCAGAAGTAATTAAGCACAAAAAAAGGGAAGACATCGATGCCTTCCCTTTTAGTTTTTTATTTTAACTTTCGATTAGTCTTCAGCTACTTCCTCTACTACACCGTTCAGACCAGATTTAGCTTTGATCTTATTCTCAAGTTCTTCCATCAATTCTGGATTATCCAACAGCAAGTTTTTCACAGCATCTCTACCTTGGCCTAATTTATTACCTTCGTAAGAGAACCAAGACCCTGCCTTTTTGATAATATCAAACTCCACGCCCAAATCAATAATTTCTCCAACTTTGGAAATCCCTTGACCATACATAATGTCAAATTCAACCACCTTAAAAGGAGGTGCTACTTTGTTCTTTACCACCTTCACTTTAGTACGGTTACCTAGGATATTATCAGCACTTTCTTTGATTTGACCAATTCTTCTGATATCCAACCTCACTGAAGCATAAAATTTCAGGGCATTACCACCAGTAGTAGTTTCAGGGCTTCCGAACATGACTCCAATCTTATCCCTTAACTGGTTAATAAAGATACATGCGCATCCTGTTTTATTGATCGCACCTGTCAGCTTTCTGAGTGCCTGAGACATCAACCTTGCCTGAAGTCCCATTTTGCTATCTCCCATTTCTCCTTCCAACTCCCCTTTCGGCACCAACGCCGCAACAGAGTCAATCACAATAATATCAATTGCTCCAGAACGGATCAAATGTTCAGCAATCTCCAAAGCTTGCTCACCATTGTCAGGCTGGGAAATCAATAGGTTTTCTGTATCAATGCCCAGCTTTTCTGCATAAATCTTATCGAAAGCATGCTCGGCATCGATGATAGCAGCCAAGCCGCCTTTTTTCTGAGCTTCAGCAATGCAGTGCATGGCCAAGGTAGTTTTACCGGAAGATTCAGGGCCATAAACCTCAATGATCCTTCCTTTTGGAATACCACCTACTCCCAAGGCCAGGTCAAGGCCCAAAGAACCTGTCGAAATTGAAGGAATATCTATAACGGTATTGTCACTCAGCTTCATAACAGTCCCCTTTCCATAAGTCTTTTCCAACTTATCAATGGTTAGCTGAAGTGCTTTTAATTTTTCAGTATTTTCGCTCATAAATCAATAGGTAGAAACTTGGTAAGTAAATATTATGTGAAAGTAAACATTCGCATCCTGAATATCAACTTTAGCTACAACCATTGTTTTATAATGTCGTTTTATTAATTTAGGAATTTGTATTAATAGGTCACTGTCAGTTTGGTATAACTTTTGAACACGGATTCTCAAAGTAACATCCATTATATGTCCTTTCCATTAAGATTATTTTTCATTTTAAACCTACTCTCTTTTGCCTGTTCAGCGCAGCTAATGGCCCAAACGGAAAGTAAGCCTTACAAAAAAGGAGAAGAACTTACTTTTAAAGTAAAGTACCTTTTTTTTAATGCAGCAGAAGCCAAAATGATTATTGACAGTGAGATCCATCAAATCAACAATCGCCCTGCTTATAAAATAGATGTTTATGGAAAAACACTAAGTATCTTCAGTATTTTTAAAGTAAAGGACAACTGGGGCACTCTGATGGACACTACCCAAAACATCCCTTACCGATCTTACAGGCACATTGAAGAAGGCGGATATAGAAAACATGAAGTGATCGATTTTGACCATGACCAAAAAACCGCTACAGTCAAACTTTATGACAAGGAAAACCGAAAATTAACAAAAACTACTGAGCATGATATCTCTCCAGAAATCCAAGATATAGTCAGTGGTTTTTATTACATGCGTCATTTGGATTTGGAGAAACTGAACAAAGGAGATATCATTTCCATAAAAGGCTTCTTTGACGAAAAAACATATAACTTAAAGTTAATATTTGAAGGAAAAGATAAAATTTCCACAAAGCTGGGAAAGTTTGACACTTTTGTTGTCTCTCCAATTATGCCCAGTAATAAACTTTTCAGTGGAGAAAATCCAATTAAAATGTGGATTACGGATGATAGGAACCGAATTCCGGTAAAAATAGAAGCAGACCTGATCGTGGGAGCACTTAACATGGAAATCACAGAAGCCAAAAATTTACGAAACAAATAATTGATCTATTGTTAACATTAATTTAACAAAAATATCAATTAGCGAAATTTTATATGGACGATAACCGCTTTTTTAAATCATGAAGCTATTTCTTTTCATAGTTTTTCTAAATTAGCGGTGTTTTTAAGCAATCAACAAACTGGCAAAGTCAAATGAGTGACAAACCAAAAATCAAAGTTCTGGTAGTAGATGACGAACCAGATATTATTGAAATCTTAACCTACAACCTTGAAAAAGAGGGTTATGAAGTAGCATCCGCTAATGATGGCATCAAAGCTGTACAAACTGCCATAAAATTCAAGCCTGATGTCATTCTATTGGACATCATGATGCCTAACCAAGACGGTGTAGAAACCTGTAGGCAAATCCGGGACCTGGAAGAGCTCAAAAACACATTTGTAATATTCCTTACCGCAAGATCGGAAGAGTATTCAGAGGTGGCTGCTTTTGATGTAGGGGCTGATGACTATATCACCAAACCTATCAAACCAAGAGCTTTGGTAAGTAGAATCTCCGCCTTGTTTAGAAGAGAGTCCAAAAAAGAGCAAGAAGTCTCCCAAATCAAAATCAAAGACCTAACTATCGATAGAAGTAGTTTCACTATTGATAAAGGAGGCAAGACCATCACCCTTCCAAAGAAAGAGTTTGAGCTATTGTATTTCTTGGCAAAAAATCCTAACATGGTATTCAGCCGGGATGAATTGCTTCAGAATATCTGGGGAGCAGATGTATTTGTTTTGGCCAGAACAGTTGATGTTCACATCAGAAAAGTGAGAGAAAAAATAGGAGAAAACTATATTACTACTGTAAAAGGCGTAGGATATAAGTTTGACAATAATTAAAGTATGCTTACAACTTCCAGGGGAATCTCCCTAGTATTGGCTTTTGCTATATCTGCCCTTACTGTCGCATTCCTCTCTTTATTGGATGATGCGACCCCAATGCTACTTACAGTAGCCTGGGGTCTTACGCTTGCCATTTCCTATATCCTTATTAACATCACCCTAGAGTTTCTAATTTTTAAGGAAATCAGCAATATTTATTCAGTATTAGAAAAGATCCAAAAGAAAGACCTTAGCGGAGTAGCAGAAAAACCCAAAAAGAGTTCCATCTCTCCTCTTAGAAAAATAAACAGTACGATCAACTCCTACGCTATTGCAAAAAATAAGGAAATCGAGACCTTACAGCGAAATGCAGCATTTAGAAGAGAATTCATTGCTGACATCTCCCATGAATTGAAAACACCTATTTTTGCTGCTCAGGGCTATGTGCACACCTTGCTTGATGGTGCCGTGGAAGATGTCAAAGTAAGAGATAAATTCCTAAAAAGAGCTGCCAAAAGTCTCAATGCCCTTGATAAACTAGTCCAGGATTTACTTACCCTCAACCAGATGGAGAGCGGAGTGGTTAAATTCCATTTTGAAGTATTTAGCATGGTAGACCTAATTGAGGAAGTAATTGAAGAATTGGAGCACAAGGCAGAAAAGAGGCATATCAACATCAGGTTTACATACAATTCTGACAAAAACTTCATGACCAATGCGGACAAGGATAAGATCTACAGAGTCTGCCAGAACCTTATTTCCAATGCCATCAAATACAACCACGAAGGCGGTGAAGCTCATATTTCACTAAATTCGTCCAAAAACACGTTGACTGTAGACATCAAAGATAATGGCCTTGGAATCCCTGCCGAGGACATCAAAAGAATTTTTGAGCGCTTCTATAGAGTGGACAAAAGTCGATCGAGGGAAATGGGAGGCACAGGGCTTGGTTTAGCCATTGTTAAACATATCCTAGAAGGCCATAAGAGTAAAATATCTGTTTCTTCCACCATTGGAAAGGGTTCTCTATTTAGTTTTTCACTTCCTCTCCATAAGGCAAAGAAAGATTGAAGAAACAATAAAAGTCCTTATACAATATTTTATTCTGATTAGACTTTATAAATCTATTATTTTTACCTACTTTTGCACATTGATTTGAAAGGTGTAAGCACGGCTATATGAAAAAAGTAGATTTTGAAGACCTTATTCTGTTTCAAAACGAAGACTATATAGTCATTAATAAACCGCCATACTTATCGACCTTAGACGATAGGCATGAAAGACAAAACATCCTTCATTTGGCCAAGAGTCACACTCCAGATGCCCAGGTGTGTCACAGACTGGACAAAGAAACTTCAGGATGTTTGGTAATAGCGAAAAACCCGGAGGCATATAGAAATATTGCCATCCAATTTGAAAACAGAAAGGTAGAAAAAGTCTACCATGCCGTAGTGGACGGGATTCATGAATATGAAAACCAGCTTGTGGACCGAAATCTGGTAGCAACCAATAATGGAATTGCAAAAATCAGCATGAAGGGAAAACCAGCCACCACTTACTTCAACACATTAAAAACCTATTATGCTCATTCTTTGATTGAGTGTAAACCAGTGACAGGAAGGCTTCACCAAATCAGGATACATTTATCCTACTTGAACTCCCCGATCTGTGGTGATGAGATGTACGGAGGCAAGAACTTATACCTATCAGATCTCAAAAGACGATTTAACCTTAAAAAAGGCACAGAAGAGCTTCCAATTATGCAGCGGGTTTCACTGCACGCCTATTCGATAGCCTTTGAGGGACTGGACGGAAACATGATCAATGTATCAGCTCCTTACCCCAAAGACTACGCAGTATTGATTAAGCAACTGGAAAAGAATGCTTAAGGCCAAAAAAAGCCTTAACCACCTTATCAATCCTTTCTTCAATACTGAAAACTTTCACAGGGAAACGAATTGAAATTTCGCTATCCTCGTGAAAATTAGGCAGTAAACCTCCGGATATTTTGCATATGTTTGGAAATCCTCATATCTTTGTGTCCCTTTTTGAGGGTGAAATGTATTTAACAAGCTAATAATTAAACATTTACACAGTGGATACTTTAAGCTATAAGACCGTATCAGCAAACAGTGCTACAGTACAAAAGAACTGGGTAATAGTGGACGCCCAAGCTCAAGTACTAGGTAGATTTGCAAGTGAGGTAGCGAAAATTCTAAGAGGAAAAAACAAGCCTAGCTTTACTCCTCATGCAGACTGCGGAGACAATGTAATTGTCATCAATGCAGACAAAATCAGGTTAACCGGTAAGAAGTGGGATGAGAAAGTATATGTTCGTCACACAGGTTTTCCAGGTGGTCAAAGAATCTCTACTCCTAAATTATTAAAGGAGAAGTCTTCTGCAATTCTTATCGAAAAAGCAGTAAAAGGTATGTTGCCTAAAAACAGACTAGGGAACAAGTTGTATACCAATCTTTATGTGTATGAAGGTGCTGAGCATCCTCATGAAGCACAACAACCAAAAGAAATTAAATTATAATTTGATCATTCCATGGAAGTTATCAATACAATCGGTAGAAGAAAAACATCTGTTGCAAGGATCTATATGAAGCCGGGCAAAGGTGAAATCACTGTAAATAACAGAAGCATTGAATCTTATTTCCCGTTTGACCTGCACCAGATTGTAGTTAAGCAGCCTCTTACTTTGGTAAACGAAGCAGAAGCTTACGACATCAAAATCAATGTAGACGGTGGAGGAATCAAAGGTCAGGCAGAAGCAGCTAGAATGGCTATTTCAAGAGCACTTTGTGAAATCAACGAAGAGCACAGACCTGCCTTGAAAAAAGAAGGATTCCTTACTCGTGACCCAAGAATGGTTGAACGTAAGAAACCAGGACGTAGAAAAGCTAGAAGAAGATTCCAGTTCTCTAAACGTTAATCTGGACCATACTCAGATATTATTAAAACATACATATTTAAATGGCTAAAATCGAATATAAAGACTTACTGGATGCTGGTGTTCACTTTGGACACTTAACAAGAAAGTGGGATCCTAGAATGGCGCCGTACATCTTCATGGAGAAGAACGGTATCCACATTATTGATCTAAACAAAACGCTCGTTTGCCTTGAAGAAGCATCCAACGCAATCAAGCAGATCGTTCGCTCTGGCAAAAAAATCATGTTCGTGGCTACTAAGAAGCAAGCTAAAGACTTGGTAGCTGAAGAAGCGGCAAGATTGAAAATGCCTTTCGTTACTGAAAGATGGTTAGGTGGTATGATGACTAACTTTGCCACTATTAGAAAGTCATTGAAGAAGATGTCTTCCATCGATAAATTGATGAAAGAAGAGTCTTATACAAGCCTAGCAAAAAGAGAGCGCTTGATGATTACAAGACAGCGTCAAAAATTGGAAAACGTATTGGGTGGTATTGCTGACCTAACCCGTCTTCCTGCTGCGCTTTTTGTAGTTGATATCAAAAGAGAACACATCGCGATTGCCGAAGCTAAAAAGCTTGGTATTCCTGTATTCGCATTGGTAGATACAAACTCAAACCCAGGTGAAGTTGACTTCCCTATCCCTGCCAATGACGATGCATTTAAATCCATTTCATTATTGGTAAAGGCTGTTGGCGCTGCTATCGAGGAAGGTCTTTCAGAAAGAAAGAAAGACAAGGAAGAGGCTAAACTCTCAGAGGAAGAAGAAGCAAAAAAAGCTGCTGACGCGGAAACCAAAGAGTAATCCACTATGATTTAATAATAACAGAAAATTGAACATACGGTAAATTACCTATGTTCAATTTTTTTGTTATTGCCTATTCGTTTCAGCTTTGCTAGAATCTTGAAACGAAACGTTTTAATAAAAGTCATCATCACTATTAAAAATATCAAACAATGGCTATTACTGCACAAGAGGTAAACAAACTAAGACAAATGACCGGCGCCGGTATGATGGACTGTAAAAAGGCCCTTACTGAAGCTGAAGGAGATTTTGAAAAAGCGGTTGATATCTTAAGGAAAAAAGGACAAAAAGTATCTGCTTCCCGTGCTGATCGTGAAACTAAAGAGGGTGTGGTAGTTACTAACGTAAGTGCCGACAAATCTCAAGGTGTGCTTTTGACCCTTACTTGTGAAACTGACTTCGTTGCTAAAAATGAAGAATTCGTAGCTTTCGCAAACGCTATTCTTGACTTAGCAGTAGAAAAAGGTGCTACTAGTAAAGAAGAAATTATTGGCTTACCATTTGAAAGCATCACTGTAGGTGAGAAAATCATCGAAATGACTGGTAAAATTGGTGAGAAAATTGAAATCAGCAACTTCGTAGTAGTGAATGGTGAGGCTGTTGTTCCTTACATCCACTCTAATGGTAAATTGGGCGTATTGGTTGCCCTTAAAAACGTTGGTGGAGCTGATGTGGAAGAAGCAGGTAAAGACGTTGCGATGCAAATCGCTGCAATGAGCCCTGTTGCTGTTGATAAAGACGGCGTGGATGCTTCTACAGTAGAAAGAGAAATTGCTGTTGGTAAAGAGCAAGCTCTAGCAGAAGGAAAGCCTGAAGCAATGATCGAAAAAATTGCTATGGGTAAATTGAACAAATTCTACAAAGAAAACACTTTGTTGAGCCAAGCTTTCGTAAAAGATAGCAGCAAAAGTGTATCTCAATACCTAGACAGTGTTTCTAAAGGTCTTACAGTAGTAGACTTCAAGAGAATATCTATCGGATAATTCTTTCCGAAAAATCATAAAAAAAACCGCAACTTTTCAGTTGCGGTTTTTTTTATGTTAAAGCCTCCTAGGCATTCATAAGTCCTTCAATCTCTTCCACTTCAATAGGGATATTGGCCATCAGATCCAAGTTTTTATTCTCTCCTATTACATAGTTGTTTTCCAATCTTATTCCAATACCTTCTTCACGGATATAAATCCCTGGTTCCACAGTAAACACCATGCCCTTTTGAACAGGCTCGTACACCGAACCTACATCGTGAACATCCAAACCTAAATGATGGGAAGTGCCATGCATAAAATACTTTCTGTATAAAGGATTAGCTGGATCTTGATTTTTGACATCTGTTCTGTCTAATAAACCTAAACCTATTAACTCTACTTCCATCACCTTCCCAACTTCCTTTTGATATTCCTGAATAATCACACCAGGCCGAAGCATATTTACAGCTTCCTTTTTCACCCTTAATACAGCATTATAAACTGATTTTTGCCGTTCATTAAACTTTCCACTCACAGGAACCGTTCTGGTCATATCGGCATTATAGTTACCATATTCTGCCCCAACATCCATTAGGATCAAATCTCCAGATTGACAAACTTGATCATTTTCCAAATAATGCAAGACACAACTATTATAGCCTGAACCAATAATTGGTTCATAGGCGAAGCCCCTACTACCCTGCCTTAAGAACTCATGCATATATTCAGCTTCTATTTCATACTCCATAACTCCTGGTCTAATGAAACTCAAAACTCTCCGGAATCCCTTCTCCGTAATATCACACGCCCTCTGAATCTGCACTACTTCCTCTTCTTCTTTGACAGATCTCAAAGATTCCATACCAGGTGCCAACCTACAAAACTCGTGTAAGGGAAAATCTTTTTTAACCTTTTCAATTTCACGGGCATTCTTTGTCACTACTTCATGTGAAGCACCTCTATGTTCGTTGGTTGAAAGGTAAATATGCTCTGCATAAGTAGTCAGCATGGCCAAGGTTGCTTCATAATTGGATGTCCATTGAACGTTCTTGATGCCAGAAAGCTCTTCAGCTCGTTCTTTGGTAAGCTTATTTCCTTCCCAAATAGCAATATGTTCGTTGGTCTCCCTTACTAAAAGTATCTCCCTCATCGATTCATTTGGGAAATCTGGACACATCACTAAAATAGTTTCCTCTTGATCTATGCCACTCAAATAAAACAGATCATTGTTTTGCCTGAATTTCATGGTTCCATCGGCATTGGTAGGCATCACATCATTTGAATGAATGATCACCAAAGACTTCGGTTTTAATTTTTGCTTTAGCTTTGATCTATTTTTTATGTAGACTCTTTGATCTAAGGGATTATATCTCATACTAAGATTTGTTTAGGCCATTTTCACATACATATTTCTTTTGGGCTATATTGCTCTCCATCAATCGCATATTTTCCTCTTGATCCGTCCAACTCTCTTTATGATGGAGATGGTATTGAACAGCAAGGTTACGGACTGATTTGATACGATACCCCAGCCCCTGAAATCTCCAGAGAAGATCTATATCCTCCCCTACCGCTGGCCTAATATAGTCTTCATCAAACCCATTTATATCGTAAATCGCCTTTTTGTGAAAAGACATATTGCAACCTTTCAATTGGCGCATTGATCTTTTCCTCACCAAAAACCCTAAAATACCCTTCGGGTCTATGAAAAAGCCTTCCTCTACAAATTGTGCCCCTTTCTTCTTCACCTTATTAAAATTCTTCTTCAAAAACCTATTCATCCCCGCCACAGTAATTTCTCCGGACAACAAAAGTTGGGATGTTTCTGGATCTAACTTTATTCTTTTGCCTGCAAGAATCGATTTAGGATCAGCAAGTTCAAGGTGAAATTCCATAAAGCGAGGATGGAGCACACAATCTCCGTCAATAAAAACCAACCAATCTGCTTTGGCTGAACGTATCGCCTCATTCAAAGCACTGTTCTTCTGCCAACCTTTATCTTCTCTACTCAGGTGCTGAAATTGATGCTTAAATGGGTAATTATCAACAAAGTTCTTCATCACCTCCGAGTCTCCGTCTTCTGAAATAATAATTTCAAAATTATTCTCTGTTTGATAGGCCAAAGAATCCAATACCGCTTTTAGAAAATCTGTGTTTTTGTAAACTGAAACAATCAATGAAGCCTTCAGTTCTGTGCTGTTCACCATCATGGTTTATTTTGAAGTCGTTTGTCGAAACAAGTCCTTATTTCAACAAGATAAAATTAACATATTAAAAGCCTCTAAAAAAATATCCCGATAAAGTACATTATTTTTGTAATTTCAAAGTTGAAAGAGATTTAATACATGTCATATAATATCAAAGAGTTACAGAATGGAATTCGAATAGTCCATCACGAGGTTACTCATACTAGGTTGGTACATTGCGGATTTATTCTCGATATTGGAAGCAGGGATGAAACGTTTGAACAGGCCGGACTTGCGCATTTTTGGGAGCACATGGCTTTCAAAGGCACAAAGAAGAGAAAAGCTTTTCACATTCTCAACAGGCTAGAATCAGTAGGAGGTGAATTAAACGCTTATACTACCAAAGAAAAAATATGCTTTTATTCCACCATTCTTAAGGAACACTTCAATAAAGCTGCTGAACTTTTGTATGACATTACTTTTCACAGCACCTTTCCAGAAAAGCAGATAGAGAAAGAAAGACAGGTAATCCTAGAGGAAATGGCCATGTACCGTGATTCACCGGATGATGCCATTCAAGATGAGTTTGATGAAGTAGTATTTCAAAACCACTCGCTTGGCCGAAATATCCTTGGTACAGAAGACACGGTCAATTCATTTGTCCAAACAGACTTCTTTGATTTCATCTCCACCAGAATGGATACTTCAAAAATTGTATTTTCTGTAGTTGGGAATATCTCATTTAACAAAGTCCTCAAGCAATTGGAACCGAAACTGAATGAAATCCCCACCAAGAAAAGCTTATATATTAGAAGTGATTTTGGTCATTATACACCTTTACAAAAAACCGTTCATAAAGATATTACCCAATCCCATTGTGCTTTAGGGAAGCCGGCCTACTCGCTTTATCACCCAAAGAGATACAAACTATATCTACTCAACAACATCCTTGGAGGGCCTAGCATGAACTCCAGATTGAATTTGGCTCTTAGAGAAAAGTATGGCTACGTTTACAGTGTAGAATCAGCATATCAAGTTTATAGAGATACTGGTTTCATTGGGATATTTTACGGAACGGAAGAAAAAACTGCTCCAAAGGCGCGCACCTTGGTCATGAAAGAGTTGAAAAAACTGAGAGAGAAAAAACTAGGCACACTACAACTACATATGGCCAAAGAGCAAACCATTGGCCAAATGGCCATGGCTGAAGAAAACTATGCTGCGCTCATGTTAGTCTTTGGAAAAAACCTTTTGGACAAAGGAAAGATTGATTCTTTGGATCATATATTCAGCATCATACGCAATACTACATCTGAAGAACTTCAGGATATTGCTCAGGAAATTTTCAGAGAAGACGAACTTAGTTATCTAACCTATTTACCCAATTAAACATGGAATTTATCAGTGAACAACTCCTAAGCTATTGTGAAGCACATACCACTGCTGAAGATGAGCTTTTACAGCTTATCAGCAGGGAAACACATGCCAAAGTCCTTATGCCTAGAATGCTATCTGGTCACCTCCAAGGAAAGACACTAGAGCTTTTTACGAAAATGCAAAAACCCAAAGTGGTACTGGAAATAGGAACCTATACGGGCTATTCTGCCATATGTATGGCACGGGGACTGGACAAAGATGCCAAGTTGATCACTTTGGACATTAATGACGAGTTGGAAGAAATGGTCAGAAGCTTCTTTGAAAAATCAGGCCTCTCCTCACAAATAGAGTACAAGCTTGGAAACGCTATGGATATTATACCCAGTTTAGATGAAAAGTTTGATATGGTATTTATAGATGCGGATAAGAAAAATTATTCCAACTACTATGACTTGGTCATTGACAAGGTAAACCCAGGGGGACTGATCATGGCAGATAATGTGCTTTGGTCAGGAAAAGTTCTAAAAGATCCATCAGAAAAAATAGACAAGGACACCAAAGCAATAATGGATTTTAATGATATGGTCAATGCTGATCCAAGAGTTGAAAATGTACTGTTTCCAATTAGGGACGGGATCTTAATGGCTCGAAAACTATAAATAGTTATTCTCTCAAAAGCATAATTTCATATATTATTCTGGATTTCGGAACGTTTTAATCTGTAATTGCTTATCTCTTTAGTAATCTTGCCACATGTTTTCATCTCAGTATAAATTAGCATCCTGTTTTCTTTTTATCCTATTCGTGACACTTTCCTCGTCACTTCATGCTCAAGCCCCCAGAGTACCCAATAGCATTAAGTTTGCTAATATGACCTTGCATCTCAATGATCAAGCCCAAAGAGATATCCAACTGGATGTAGACGCACTTTGCAGAAACCCGAGCTATTTCAAGGTCAAACTTGAACGGGCTAACCTTTACATGCCAATCATCGAAAGAGTACTGAGAGAGCAAGGTGTACCTGATGATGTCAAATACTTGGTGATCCAAGAAAGTGGATTAATTCCCGATGCTGTCTCTACTTCAAATGCTGTAGGCTTTTGGCAATTTAAAAAAGGCACAGCTCAAGAAGTTTTCCTGCAAGTAGACAACCAAATCGATGAAAGAAAAAACATTGTCGCTTCAACTCGTGGAGCAGCCTTGTACCTAAAGAAACACAACAACTATTTTGACAATTGGATGTGTGCCTTGGTTTCTTACCAAATGGGACTTGGTGGTGCAAAGAATTACTTCGGAAGCCAATATAATGGCAGCAAGTCAATGAAGATTACCAAAAATACCCATTGGTACTTTAAAAAATACTTGGCACACAAAATTGCCTTTGAAAACCAAATTGGAAAATTTATAAGCAACCAACGCCTTGAAGAAATCGCTGTTCAAGGCCCCACTTCATTGGGAGAGCTTGCCAGAAACCTAGGGGTATCAGAAGATCATTTAAAAGAGTACAATAAATGGGTATCTGGAAAAAAAATCCCTGAGGGAAAGACCTATGCCCTCACATATATTACTGCTGGACCTGCTCCCCTTAAGCCTATCCTAACATCCAGTCAAAACGCCTCTTCTTCAACTGAGCCAACAAAAGTAGTAGGCACTACTATCAAAAACGCAGCGGGGTTTCCCAAAATAACAGGAACCCAAACCAAACCTTATGAAGCAGGACAGATTAAAATAAATGGGATTAAAGGGATTATCGCTGCAGTAAATACCAATCCAGCAGATTTTGCAGAAAGAATCGGCGTAAAAGAAGGTAAGTTCAAGCGGGTAAACGACCTTTCCAAATCAGACCAGGTCATTCGAGGAAATTACTATTACACCAAAAGAAAAAAAGGCAAGGCTAAAGTCGAAACCCATACAGTTCGAAAAGGAGAAACACTTTGGGAAATTTCGCAAGCGTACGGAATTAGGTTGCATTCATTAAAGGCAAAAAACAGAATTTATAAAGATGAAGATTTGAGGGAAGGAATGATTTTAAAACTCAGGGATTACAGAAGAAGAAACGAACCAATTCAATATCAGAAGGTAAGCCCTCCTCCAGCTGTTCAGCAGGCTAATTATACTCAACAACCTACCTCCAACCCAAGTAAAGTACACCCTGAGTCTACCGCCTCCAAGTCGAGCTCTCAAACTCACACTGTAGCAAAAGGGGAAACCTTGTATGGAATCGCTAGAAAATATGGCGTAAGTGTTGCTGATATACAGAACTGGAACAACATTGCTAACCAATCTATCATACAAGTTGGCCAAAAGCTTATCATCAAAAAGAACTAATTACAATCTTTTAAGAAATGTATATTTGTAACTCAGTAAATATTCAGTCCTAAATGGTCAAATACTTTGCATTTTTATTGATATTCTTTTTAACCGCCTTCCATTTTGCTTCAGCTCAAGACGGTAATCCACAAATCGTACCGGATACCGTACTCATCAATGGAGACACATTGATCATGCTGGGAGACAGTCTGATAGTTAAAGAGGAAGTCAAAGAAACCTACTGGAAGTCCGGCGGAAATTACAATTTGAGTGTACAACAAGTCAGTTTGTCCAATTGGGCTGCAGGGGGAGCTAGTTCCTTTGCTTTGAATACCGGTGTTAGTCTTTTTGCCAATTATAAAAAGAACAAAAAAATCTGGGAAACCTCTTTGGCCATCAATTTTGGTTTCAACAGACAGGCCGATAGATCTTATAGAACAAGAAAAACAAATGACAACTTTAAGTTTGTCAGCAAATATGGACGAGAGCTCTCAAAGGGCTTCTATATGTCCACGCAGCTTGAAGCAAGAACCCAGCTATTAGAAGGCTACAAGTACTTTAAGCCCTCCGGATCGGACCTGGATTCAAGAAATCTTATTTCTGATTTATTGAGTCCTGGTTATGTACAGTCATCAACAGGTCTTAACTATCAAAAGGAAAAAAAAGACTTTAAGTTCTCTGCCATTCTTTCGCCTTTTACTGGCCGTTTCACTATTGTTCTAAATGATTCCTTGAGCCAAGCAGGAGCTTTTGGTGTAATTCCTGGAGACCCAGTAAGACCAGAAGCAGGAGCTTCCTTAGGTACCTCTATTAACACCAAAGTAATGGAAAACATTACATGGAAAGCTGACCTCAACCTCTTCTCCAATTATGGTAAGTTTGGCAATATGGTAGTT
Source organism: Echinicola sp. 20G (assembly GCF_015533855.1). Classification (GTDB taxonomy): domain Bacteria; phylum Bacteroidota; class Bacteroidia; order Cytophagales; family Cyclobacteriaceae; genus Echinicola. Next base: position 51,239 of record NZ_AP024154.1, read on the forward strand.
AACTTTAACTCAACCATCAGTATGAAGGTCAACAAGTACATTAGTACCAGAATTGAAACAGTTTTGATCTATGACGAAAACGTTTATATAGAAATGGAAGACGGGTCCAAATCGAGGGCCATTCAGCTCCAGAATTTAATTAATTTTGGTCTTGGTATAGATTTTTAAAAGTCTGTTTCTAAGCCAAATCTTTTCTGAAGCTCTTTCAAAGCTGGTGATTTCTTGGTCAAATAAGCTAACTTATCTGTTGAGGTGTATAACTTTTTCTCCTCACTTACGGCATCTTCTTTTACCTCAAAGTCAAGCTCTACTAAATCATTTTGCAGTTTCTTCTTAACGATCCCAATTAACTCAGGCCTAAGCTTTGCAAACAAGTGTTCTTGAAGTTCTCCATTTAGGAAAAAATTGATTTGATTTCCATTAACTTGATAAGGCTGTTTGAGAACGGTACATTCAAGGTGTTTTTTCTGAGACTTGAACAACGCGATAATATCTTCCAATACAGCGCCAAACTTACCTTGGTCAAATGGCGTGTCCCTAAGCTCTTGACCAGACTGTACATCCTCCTTTTCAGGTTTGGTGGAAACAGAATTTTCTTGCTCTTGAATTTGATCTTTGACCTTTCTTTTTACCTCGGAAATATTCGAGGGAATGGGCATAGTTCTCTTTAATTCCTTCTTGACAGTCGGTACAGATCCTGCTCCAGATTGGTTTGACCCTGTACTATTAGAATCAGAAAGTTTCTTCTTAGCTAGTCTTTTTTTTTTGTCTCTTCTTGAGCCAATGCAGCCAATGAAATGGCCTGAGGGAGTTTGGCAAGCTTCATCAAAGCCAATTCGACGTGCAATCTTTGATTTTTACTTCCCTTGTAGTGAATGTCACATTGATTACAGATATTCAATGCTGACAGCAGAAAAGACAGATTAGATTTTGCGGCTTGCTCTACATATCTCTCTTGAGCACTTTCAGAAACTTGCAATAGCTCGACAGTTGCGGCATCTTTACATACCATCAGATTTCTAAAGTGTTCACTCAATCCAATGATAAAATTGTGTCCATCAAAACCCTTCTTGAGGATTTCATCAAAAATCAACAAGACATTGGATATGCTTTCCTCCAATAATGACTCTGTTACCTTAAAGTAGTAATCATAATCCAGAATATGAAGGTTATTAATAGTCTCTGAATAGGTCAGCTTATTTCCTGCTGAATAAGTTACAATCAAATCAAAAATAGAAAGTGCATCTCTAAGCGCACCGTCAGCCTTTGCGGCAATCAATCTTAGTGCTTCATCTTCGTAACCAATATTTTCCTGGGAAGCTATATATTGTAAATGTTCCGATATGTCTTTTATCTGAATTCTATTGAAGTCAAATATTTGACACCGGGACAATATGGTAGGAATAATCTTGTGCTTTTCTGTCGTAGCTAGAATAAATATAGCATACTTTGGTGGCTCTTCTAGTGTTTTCAAGAAAGCATTAAATGCTTGCGTGGAAAGCATATGAACCTCATCAATAATATAGATTTTGTAGGATCCCTTTTGCGGTGCGTACCTTACTTGGTCCACCAAATTCCTAATATCATCCACAGAGTTATTAGAAGCCGCATCCAGTTCATGTACATTAAAGGAGCTGTTGGTATTGAAAGCCTTGCAAGACTCACATTCATTACAAGCTTCGAAGTCTGAAGAAAGGTTCTCGCAATTTATAGTTTTTGCCAAAATTCTGGCACAGGTAGTTTTGCCCACCCCCCTTGGACCACAAAACAAAAATGCTTGTGCCAAATGGTTGTTTTTTATGGCATTCTTAAGGGTAGTAGTGATGTGCTGCTGCCCAACTACACTTTTAAAATTGGAAGGTCTATATTTTCTTGCTGAGACTACGAAATTTTCCATCACCGCAAGATATAAAATTCTTAGAATTTAGGCTTGCTAAAAAAGTAAAATCCAAGCTTCATTTTACTAAGAATCTGATTTACAATCAGATCAATTACTATATAAAGAATCAATTAAGACGATCTAGCATAGTAAACCTAGAAGTATTGCTAATATACTCAGGCACAATTGATTTGATGTGTCGAACGATATCTGTCTCAGAGTTGATGATCAATAATCTTTCAAAAAATTCAACTTGATAATTGATTCGATTAAAACCAACTGGAGACATTTTGATCACTTTTATCTTTGGATGATGAGTTACCTGCAATTCTTCCGTGTTACACACCAACTCCTCATGCAGTTTTTCTCCATCTCTTAAGCCAGTAAATACAATCTTAATATCCTTCTCCACCTTCTTATCACTAAGCATGATCATTTTCTTGGCCAAGTCCAATATTTTGACTGGCTCTCCCATATCAAAAATAAATATTTCCCTTCCTTTAGACATTGTGCCTGCTTCCAATATTAGCTGGCATGCTTCGCTAATGGTCATGAAATAACGAGAAATGTTTGGGTCAGTAACAAATACAGGTCCTCCTTGTTCTATCTGCTTCCTAAACAACGGTATAACTGAACCATTGGAACCAAGCACATTCCCAAACCGAGTTATTGCAAACTTAGTGGTCTGTCCCTTTTCAGCATCCAAATATTCGCTTAATGCCTGAATGTACAACTCTGCAATTCTCTTAGAAGCACCCATTACATTCGTAGGGTTAACTGCCTTATCTGTACTGACAAACACAAACTGTTCAACATTATGAATTACAGACAAATCAGCTAAACTCTTAGTGGCTAAAACATTACTAGTTACAGCTTCCTCTGGATAAGTTTCCATCATAGGAACATGTTTGTAAGCAGCGGCATGATAAACAATATCGGGCTTGTATTCTTTAAAGATTTGTTCCATCTTCTTCACATCCCTAATATCCACCAAAATAGGCTTAATCGGACTCTTCCAATTTGCAGACTTAAATTCCTGCTCAACGTTATACAAAGCCGATTCAGCCTTATCTGCCATTATGAGCAGATCAGGTGTATTCGTGATGATCTGTCTACATAATTCACTTCCTATGGACCCTGCAGCTCCCGTAACTAAAACTACCTTTCCATTAATTTGATGAAAGACTTTAGGGTTATCTAAAGAGATCTCTTGTCTGGACAACAAATCCTCTATTTTGATTTTTCTAATCTTTCCAGCACTAAAACCACCTTTTACCCATTCATCAATAGAAGGTACAATACTGACCTTGATATTTAGCTTTAAGCACTCCTCGATAATTTCTCTTTTTCTTTTGGGCGAAATGAACATTACTGAAATCAACAAATCAGTAATCCCTAATTCTTCTTGAAGCTGGGCTAGTTTATCCAATCCACAATAAACTGGCAAGCCACCTATATTCTCTCCCTCTTTACCAGGATCGTCGTCCAAGAAAGCATAAATCTTTTGCTTAGAACCGGCTTCAGAGGATAACGCTATCTTAGACAGTCTTCCCGCTTCCCCTCCTCCGAAAATCACAATTTTCCTATGAGGATATTTCCCAGAAATATAGTATGAGTATACCTCTTTGAAAAGTAACCTGTAGAAAGTCATAACAAAGAAGGAAAACAATGCGGCAATAATAAGTACCGACAAGGGTAGAAAATTATCTATTCCAGACCATACTTCTACCATCTCCCCTGCTAAGTAGGTAACTAAAAAAGACACTGACACAATCTTTATGACCGCGACAATGTTACTAAACCCTGCTTTACTTCCCAACCAATCACATCTTTTACAAAGTATCCCCACTACTATACCAATGAATGCAAACAAAAAACTGCTTTCAATGATAGCGTAATCTTCCATCAAATCCCACTCAAAATTGAGCCTAATAAAAAATGCTAAAATGATTGATTGAAAAAGAATCGCAGCGTCCAATATTCGGGCGATTAACTTTATCATTTTACTATGTTTGCTTAAAAATGTCATTAATTCATGTCAAAATCAATAGTTAAACCGCAAAAGATTTTGATCAATTCAAACAAACTTATATCCTCAACCTAGTTTATGATCAACAAGTACTCAATATAATGAATTTCATGTATTTAAATACTACACACATTTACATTTACCCCATTAAAAACTAATCAAATAATAAAATATTATGTTAATATTAATAAACAAACACTATAAAAATAAAAACAAAAATACTACGATTATTACAAAAACAACAGATATGTTTTACTTCAAAAGCTATTCATTACCTAAAAATGGTTTAACTTCCTCCCCTTGAGTATAAATTTCTTTTGATTTAAAAATTTGAAAAAGTGATTTTATTAAAATCTTAGCATCTAGACCTAAACTTTTACTGTTAACATATTCAATATCATACGAAAACTTCTCCTCCCATGAAATAGTATTTCTCCCATTTACCTGAGCTAAACCAGTTATACCAGGCCTCACTAAATGCCTCTTAGCTTGATACTCATCATACAAAGGCAAATAATCAACCAGCAAAGGCCGCGGCCCAATCAAACTCATATTGCCCATTATAAGATTAAAAAACTGTGGCAATTCATCGATTGATGTTTTTCTTAAAATCCTTCCAAATGGGGTCAAACGGTCTTTATCAGGTAATAGCTTTCCATACTGATCCTTCAATGACCTCATGGTCTTGAACTTAATGATATTGAAAACCTTATTGTTTTTACCTACTCTTTTTTGTAAAAAGAAAGGATTATCTCTTAGTTCAATAGCCATAATGATGGAAATAAGGGTTATCAAGGGTAACAAAGCAACTAGACCAATTATACCAAAAAGTCGATCAAAAGCAGGCTTAATTATCAAGTAATACATCCTAACTACAATGGGGTTTCATAAACTTATTAAGTAAATCCGTTACCTTGAACAATTGTTCTTCTCCTAAACCGCTTCCTGAGGGTAAGCAAATGCCATTATAAAATAAATCCTCTTCAAGCCTATCTCCAAAATAATCACAGTCCTTATATAAGGGCTGTAAGTGTATAGGTTTCCAAACAGGCCTAGTTTCTACAAAATTCTCACTTAGGTACTGTTGTAGTTTAACGGAAATACTGTTATCAGGAACAGTTATGGCGGTCAGCCACCTATTACTAAAATCATCAAGATAACCTTCTTGAAAAGTAATATACCCTTTAGCTTCAATGTTCTTTTTGTAATGTTCATAGGCGGCTCTTCTTTTCCCTATTTTAGACTCTATCTGCTTAAATTGAGAAAAGCCCAAAACAGCGTTTAAATTACTAAAAGCATAATTAAAGCCAAGTTGGCTATGTTCATAATGTGGCGCAGGATCTTTGGCTTGGAGCCCTAAGAATCTAGCGTTAGTGATTAATTCCTCTGACTTAGCTAATAATGCTCCTCCCCCACCTGTTGTAATGATCTTGTTAGCGTTAAATGATAAAATTCCTAAATCGGCTAATGTTCCGCAAAAGCCTTTGGAAGTTTTTGACCCTAGTGCTTCAGCGGCATCCTCTATCACAGGAACATCGTATTCCCTAGAAAGCCGCATAATTTCTTCCATATTGGCCGGCATGCCATATAGGTGCACCACAATTATTGCTTTGACTTGACGTCCTTTACTCTTTCTATCCTCCAAAGCTGCAGCTAAATAATTCGGAGACATGTTCCAACCTGATACTTCGCTGCCTATAAAAATTGGTTTTGCCCCTAAGTAAGTTACAGGATTAACCGAAGCAACGAAGGTTAAGGATTGACATATAACCTCATCTCCAGATTTTACATCAAGTAATTTTAACGCTAGATGAATTGAAGCTGTACCTGAACTAAATAAGCCAATATGTGGAACGTTTAAGTAATCGCGTAGTTGATTAGTAAAAGCATCAATATACCCCCCCACATAACCTACTTCCTTTTTAAGGATTGCCTCATTGACTTCACTAGATATAACATCTTCAAACTGGGGTTCTGATAACTTTATCCACTCCATAAATTCTTCGCTTCATTAAGGAACATCAAAGAAAAGGAATTATTACTTAAAAATACAATCCTTCAATAGACACGAAGAGTGATTAAAAAGCTTCATGGACACTTTAATACATATCGTATATATAAAAAAGAAAGAGAATCTATAAAAAAGCTTTTGTGTTTTATTAGTTTAAATTCACTTTTTCATTTTTCAAAACACTTTTGTCAATTTTGACTTTACCCCTTACTCCATGGTAAGACCTTTGAGACAAAACTTTTGGAGAATCCCTAACAATATCCTTTACCCTTTTTAAGGTGATTTTATCTAGAATCAGACCAGCACAAATCACAGCACTACCCACTAGAGGGATCATAACTATGTCTGGCATTTTATAACTTACTATTGCTATCAATATAAATAGGATTTTTACACTACCTAAAATCAAGGCAACTTGATCATGCCTGAACCCCATTCTTAATAAAAAATGATGTACATGACTTTTATCAGCTGCCATAGGAGATTTTCCTTTACTTGCTCTCCTTATGAAAACCCTTAATGTATCGTAAAACGGTACTATCATTAAGACTATGCTTGTTGTTAATGGTGCATCAAACTTAAACATCCCTTCAGGTACTGTACCGTTAGATTCTATAAACTTTATACACAAAACAGAAAGAGTAAACCCTAATGTCAACGAACCAGTATCACCCATAAATATTTTAGCTGGATGCCAATTGTAAACCATAAAAGAAAGAATTGCCCCAACAAATGTAAAGGCTATAAATCCATATGTTGTATAATCGGAATAAATAAACCAAGAGCCCAAAAACACAAACGTAATCAGGCTCAATGTACTTGCCAGACCATCCAGCCCATCAATTAAATTAAAAGCATTGGTAAGCCCTATGATTGAGAATATGGTCAAGGAATAACTAAACCATATTGGAAGCTCTTCTATGCCTAAGAAACCATAAAAGCTATGGATCCTTACATCACCCAAAACAACAACCGTAATTATGGCTATAAGTTGACCTATTAACTTTTGGTAAGCTGTTAATTCTACTAAATCATCTCTTAGCCCCAATATAAACATAATACCAAGTCCCATCATGAAAAATCTAATCTCAACCAATTGTTGAAAATTAAGCCATATGAGAACACCTCCTAGTAGGGCTAAAAAAATAGCTATTCCTCCCATGGAAGGCACTGAATACTTATGAATTTTTCTTCCACCGGGTTTATCTAGTAGGTTGCCTTTCTTTATGAAAAATATTAACATGGGAGTGATGATCACCCCTATGAAAAAGGCCGTCAAAACAGAAAATATAATTAACAACATATAAAAGTCTTAAGAAATTGAAAAAACCAAACCTAGTTTCTCTCTACTATTATGATCTTTGCAAATAATTAATTAATACAGATTAATATTGCAAAGTTTTAATCTAATTATCAAAGATAGTGATTTTTTTATAAAAAAATATAAAAATGGAAGTCTACAAAATATAGTTGCAATAATTTACACTTAATTGATTTTATTGAAACAATTCCATAATCTTTATAAGACTTTAATTTCTCCGCCATTTCAAGTATTTCCATATGGCACTTACTAAAGTCCTTGGCTTTTGTGTTTATTCAGCTGGCCAACAGGATCCCAACCCTTGTGTTTTGGCAAGCCTACTTGTGTCTTATGCCACAAAAAAAGCCCCCTGTCTTTGTGTGACAGGGGGCGTATAGGTGAGGGCGGCGACCTACTCTCCCGGGTGTAACCCCAGTACCATCGGCGCGACAGGGCTTAACTTCTCTGTTCGGGATGGGAAGAGGTGGATCCCCTGCGCCGTACCGCCCAAAATCTTTTGGCTAGGTCGCCTGATTTCTTTTGTACCATACATACTACAGGTAGTATATTGGTATCCATTACAATATCTTGGTTACAATGACAACTTAAAGATAATACAACATTTCCACAGGTAAGCTTTCGGGCAATTAGTACTGCTCAGCTATGCCGTCTCCGGCTTTACACCTGCAGCCTATCAACGTCATCGTCTATGACAACCCTATACGGAAACCTCATCTCGAGGTGGGTTTCGCACTTAGATGCTTTCAGCGCTTATCCCTTCCGGACGTAGCTACCCGGCAGTGCAGTTGGCACCACAACCGGTACACCAGCGGTCCGTCCAACCCGGTCCTCTCGTACTAAGGTCAGATCCTCTCAAGTTTCCCACGCCCGCAACAGATAGGGACCGAACTGTCTCACGACGTTCTGAACCCAGCTCGCGTGCCACTTTAATGGGCGAACAGCCCAACCCTTGGGACCTTCTCCAGCCCCAGGATGTGACGAGCCGACATCGAGGTGCCAAACCTCCCCGTCGATATGAGCTCTTGGGGGAGATCAGCCTGTTATCCCCAGAGTACCTTTTATCCTTTGAGCGACGGCCCTTCCATACGGTACCGCCGGATCACTATACCCGTGTTTCCACCCTGCTCGGCTTGTCGGCCTCGCAGTCAAGCTCCCTTATGCTATTGCACTCCGCGCACGGTTACCAAGCGTGCTGAGGGAACCTTTGGAAGCCTCCGTTACTCTTTTGGAGGCGACCACCCCAGTCAAACTACCCACCAAGCAATGTCCCCGACATAGCGGGTTAGACACCAAGCAAACAAAGGGCCGTATTTCAACAATGGCTCCACAACGCCTGGCGACGCCGCTTCATAGCCTCCGGCCTATCCTACACATCGTTTACCCAATGCCAATGCTAAGCTGCAGTAAAGGTTCATGGGGTCTTTCCGTCCCGTTGCGGGTACGCGGCATCTTCACCGCGACTACAATTTCACCGAGCTCATGGCCGAGACAGTGCCCAGATCGTTACACCATTCGTGCAGGT
>NZ_AP024154.1:5715000-5785879 GCF_015533855.1 Echinicola sp. 20G
TGGAACTTTTTCCATCTTTGTGAAACCGGACATTTTACCGTCCCAATCCCCTGTGTTTTGCCCGCCTGCTTTCAGAACGGCCTCTTTTCCGTTTCGCTGTGCAAAGCTCCGAAAAAGAATCTTGTTTCGCAAACCAATCTTTGAATTAATTTTTTGAAACTTTTTTAACCCCAAACCTATACTTTCTTCCGTCTTTCCGGAAACCGCTGACCGTTTGGGTCTGCAAAGGTGAGGAAAATATTCCATTTCTCAACAACCTTTTTTAAATTATTTTTTGAAGTTTTTTACATCCCTTTCGGAACATCCAAGCTTCGGCTTCCCCTCTTTTGGGTCTGCAAAGTTAAAAGCTTTTTCGTTCTTAAAAAACACTTTTTTAAAAATGTTTTCCCAAACCAACAACCTAACTCCCCGAACCTGAACAACCTTCCAAAACACCTCTCAAAAACTCCCCCTGTCCGTCCAACAGGATGACAAAGGTAAGAAGAGATTTTGATTGAGCAAGATGCAGAACAGCTAATTTACAAATAATCATTCAAACTAGCTGTATATCAAGGACAAAAAATACAACAATCATTTTAAAATATAAGCTAAATATAAAAAAGCCCGTTCGAATAGACTTCAAACGGGCTTTAGTAACTTGAAACCAAGTTTACTATTTCATAATGGTTTGCTTTCTATCTGGTCCTACAGAAACCATTTTAATAGGAACATTAAGTTCTTCTTCAAGCAACGCCACATAATCCTTCAACTCTTGAGGGAACCCTTCATAAGAATCAACATCACTCAAATCCTTGTTCCAGCCCTTACATACCTTATAAACCGGCTCCACTTTCACATCATTGATTTCAAATGGCAGCTGATCTATTACAGAGCCATCTTCCAACTTGTAATGTGTGCAGATCTTAATTTCTTCAAAAATATTCAATACATCGGCCTTCATCATAAATAATTGAGTCACCCCATTTATCATGATAGAATACTTAAGAGCTGGCAAATCTATCCAGCCACATCTTCTGGGACGACCTGTAGTAGAACCAAACTCATTCCCCTCCTTTCTCATCCGCTCTCCATCTTCATCAAATAGTTCAGTTGGAAAAGGTCCGCTTCCTACTCTGGTACAATACGCTTTGAAGATTCCAAAAACATCACCTATTTTAGAAGGAGACACTCCCAAACCAGTACAAGCACCTGCTGTCATTGTACTACTGCTGGTTACAAATGGATAACTTCCAAAGTCAATATCCAGCAAGGAGCCTTGAGCACCCTCAGCCAAAACCTTCTTCCCTGAAGTCAGTTCTTCATTGACATCATATTCACTATTAATAAGATTCAATGTTCTGAAGAAATCCACCGCCTCAAAGAAATCAGTCTCCATTTGAGGAAGTTCCGAGATATCATAACCATAGAAACTTAAAGTAGTCTTGTGCTTTTCTACCAAAGCATCATACTTATCTTTAAAGTCTGGGTCTTGTATATCTCCTACTCTTAGAGCTACCCTTCCTATCTTATCCTGATAAGTTGGTCCGATCCCTTTCAGTGTCGAACCTATTTTCTTGTCCCCTTTGGACTTTTCATATGCCGCATCCAACAACTTATGAGTAGGGATAATGATGGTTGCTTTCTTTGAGACAAAAAGATTCTGCTGATAAGCAATATTGAACTTCTTCAGTCCTTCAATCTCTTTCCTCATCACCACAGGATCTAAAACAACCCCGTTACCTATTACATTTTTAAGGTTCTCCCTGAAAATACCACTTGGGATTTGGTGAAGGACATGCTTGATCCCATCAAATTCCAAGGTATGACCAGCATTAGGACCTCCTTGAAACCTGGCAACCATATCGTATTTCGGTGCGAGGAAGTCAACCACTTTACCTTTGCCTTCATCCCCCCACTGTAGGCCTAAAAGAACGTCCATTTTCATTTTATATATTTAATGTCTGATTTTATGTCTGTCAAATTCCGCGTGAAGTTTGCAATAACAAAAAAAAATAGCAACTCGATGCTACTTTTTTTGCTTAGAAAGTTCTATTTACTTGCCTTTGCCAATCATTTTACTTTTTCCTTGGCCTCATCCAAAGATTCATATACTGTAAAAATGTTGTTCAGCTTCGTAATTATTAATAGTTTCTTCACATGCTCCGATGGTGATGCTAGGTATACGTCTCCTCCTGCATTTCGCATTTTGGTTAACATCGTGATCAATACTCCAATCCCACTGGAACTAATATACCTTACTTCTTGAAGATCGATGATACAGTTTTTAATTTTTTTCTCTAATGCATCTGAGATGATTTCCACCAATCGTGGGCCAGCTTCATCTCCTATTAAATCTCCCTTTATTGATAATACAAGGCTATCACCTTCTCTTTGGGAATTATAACTTAATTTCATACTGCGAGTTTATTTTCACAATTCTTTTTGGTACAATTTCCGTACAAAATTAAGGAATGGTGCAAAATATTAAAATTTAAAATTTCACCAACGGTGTTTTGGATGTTTTGAATCCTTGGATCACAAAACTCTACCACCTTATGGCATTCGGTACATATCAGGTGATCGTGCTGTTTATACCCGTAAGACTTTTCATACTGAGCCAAATTCTGCCCAAACTGGTGCTTAGTAACCAAGTCACACTCCACCAATAAGTCTAAGGTATTATAAACGGTAGCTCTACTTACCCGATAGTTTTTATTTTTCATACTAATGTAGAGGGATTCTACATCAAAATGCCCATCTCTTCCGTAGATTTCTTCAAGAATAGCATACCTCTCTGGTGTCTTTCTTAATTTCTTATTTTCAAGATAAGCCGTAAATATCTTCTTTACCTCTTCGAACAGCGTTTCATTCAAGGCCATTATATCACGTTTTGTTTTTACAAATATACACTTCTTATTTAGAAAAGATTCAAATAAGCCAGCAGTAATTAGTCAAACCTAGTCACTTTAATTACACCTTGAACCTCTGATAGATTATCAATCAAACTCTCTAAATGATTGGTACTGTGTACATAAAGCTTAATAGAACCTTCAAAAAGTCCCCCATCTGAATCTACCGTAATAGAGCGCATATTAACTTTAAGTTCATCGGAAATCACTCTGGTCACATCATTGATCAGACCTACCCTATCGGTCCCAACAATCTTTAAACCAGCCAAAAATGCAATCTCCTGTTGACTTGTCCACCTTGCCTTGATCACCCTGTTCCCATGGTTGGATAGTAATTCCAAGGCATTAGGGCAGGAGGTTCGATGTATCTTAATCCCTTCATTTACAGTGACAAAACCAAAAACATCATCACCTGGAATTGGATTGCAGCACTTGGCCAAAATATAATCCACCACATCCATATCTTCGCCAATCAGCAACTGATCATGATCAGGCCCTTTGAGATTTTTTATTTCCTTGGTGAAACTCGATTCATCCACTACATTCTGCAGTGGACTTTTAACCTTTTTCTTCTTGGTTTGTTTAAAGTCCTTGAAGCTTTTGATGGATGTAGGATCGATAATCCCTTTGCCTACCTTGAAATAAAACTCATTGGCTGTTTTGGTTTCAAAAAATGCCCTCAGCTGCTCCACCACAACAGAAGAAAATTCCATTTTCATCTGTCTAAGTTTTCGCTGTACAATTTCTTTTCCGTCCATCACCAAAGACTTCTTTTCGTCCTTTAAGGCATCCTTTATCTTTGCTTTGGCCCTGGAAGTAATAACTGATTTAAGCCAGTCTTCAGAAGGTTTCTGTTTATTGGAAGTCAGGATTTCTACCTGATCACCATTCTTCAATTTATGGTTAATCGGCACCAACCTTTGGTTGATTTTGGCACCAATACATTTTGCTCCTACTTCGGAGTGAATTTCAAAAGCAAAGTCCAGGGCAGTAGCTCCAAACGGTAAAACTTTCAGGTCCCCTTTAGGGGTAAAGACAAAAACTTCATCCTGAAAAAGATTGCCTCTGAAATCATCCATAAACTCAATAGCTGAGCCATCATTTGATTCCAACAGGGTCCTCACTTGAGTAATCCAATCATCCAACCCGGCTCCACTTTTCGGAGAGCTAACATCTTTTTCTTTGTATTTCCAGTGGGCAGCATACCCTCTCTCTGCAATGTCATCCATTCTCTTTGTACGAATCTGTACTTCTACCCACTGTCCCTTGCTACTCATAACCGTAGTATGTAAAGATTCGTAACCATTCGCCCGTGGCGTACTGATCCAGTCCCTTAACCTGTCGGGGTTAGGCCTGTAAAAATCTGTAACTATCGAATAAACTTGCCAACAATCTGCTTTTTCATTTTCAGGCTCTGAGTCAATGATTACCCTGATAGCAAACAAATCATACACTTCTTCAAAAGGTATGTTTTGCTTCTTCATTTTATTGTATATGGAATAAACAGACTTTGGACGACCTTTGACATTAAATTCAAAGCCTTGGGTAGTCAATTCTCTTTCGATTGGCGCAATAAAGCTCTTGATAAACTTATTCCTTGAGCTTCTTGAATCCTTGATCTTACCGACAATAAACTGATATGTTTCTGTATCTGTATATTTCAAATATAGATCTTCCAATTCTGACTTGATGCTATAAAGCCCCAGTCTATGGGCCAAGGGAGCATACAGATACATTGTCTCTGAAGCAATTTTCAGCTGCTTGTGACGGGGCATGCTCTGCAGGGTACGCATATTATTGAGTCTGTCCGCCAACTTGATCAAAATCACCCTTACATCATCTGAAAGAGTAAGGAGCATTTTCCTGAAATTCTCAGCTTGCTGGGAACTCCCATATTCGAACACTCCCGAAATTTTGGTAAGTCCATCTATAATCTTGGTAACTTTGGGACCAAACTCCCTCTCTATATCCTCCAGCTCCCACTCAGTATCTTCCACCACATCATGAAGCAATGCCGCCACAATACTCGTCGTACCAAGCCCTATTTCTTCCACACAAACCAAAGCAACCTCCAATGGGTGATAAATATAAGGCTCGCCTGATTTTCTGCGCATTTCCTTATGCGCTTCACTAGACACGTTAAATGCTTTCTTGATTATTTTTGCATCGCCACTCTTTAAGAGCGGTTTGGCCAACCTTAAAAGCTTTCTGTACCGCTTTAAAATCTCTTTTCTTTCTACCTCTAGGTCTACGTTAATCATGTTATATTTTGAAGTTTAACAAACTCCCGGTCTCAAAACAGTAGTCAAACATTATTTTAAGTCACTAATTTCAATCTTTTTTTCCAAAAGCCCATCAGACAACTGAAGATTATTCAGCATCTCGTCAGGATATTTTCTTCAAAAATAATTCACACTGAAAACCAATGCATTACAATATCAGTACAATTTTTTTAGCTTTTTTCATCACCAAAGTATTGCACATTTAAATTTCCTTATTACCTTTGCATCCACATTAGAGAAGCAGATGTGAGCAAAACTTTTAAAAGAAAAGTCACTCACATCAACATAACAAGCGGATGTGGCGAAATTGGTAGACGCACTAGACTTAGGATCTAGCGCCGCGAGGCATGGGGGTTCGAGTCCCTCCATCCGCACTATTCAACCAGCCCTCAATCCCGATCCATCACCCTGAACCCGATTCGTCGGATGGGGAAAGGTGTCGAGGTTGAGGGTTTTTAGTTTATAGCAAAATTTAATCAATACTGCCTTGGAAATCAAACTAGACAAGCACGCTACTAATCAAGCTTCAATTAAAATTAGTTTAAATGAAGCAGATTATCAACCTAAAGTTGATGCCAAACTTAAAGACTATGCCAAGAAAGCCAATATCAAGGGCTTCCGTCCGGGCAAAGCTCCTTTTGGTATGGTTAAGAAACTGTACGGAACGTCTGTTTTGGTTGAAGAAATCAACAACATTCTTTCTTCATCTTTGAATGATTATATCAAAGAGCAAAGCTTCAAGATTCTTGGAGAGCCCCTTCCTGTTGTTGAAGATGCAGATGCTATCGACTGGAAAAATCAAAAAGATTTTGAATTCGAGTATAAAATTGGATTTGTTGAAAATGTCGACGTAACACTTGACAAGTCTATCAAAGCGACAGACTATAGCTTGAAAGTAGACAAAAAAGCCGTTAATGACGCTATTGAAAACCTTAGACGTCAATATGGTAAGATGACCAATCCAGAAGTTAGTGAAGAAAACGACTTCCTTTATGGAGACTTGAAAGCTGCTGACGGTTCATACGAGCAGACTTTATCTCTTCCTCTTTCTAAAATGGACGGTAGATCTGTTAAAAAATTCATTGGGGTTGAAAAAGGCGCTGAGATCGAATTCGATCCTTCCAAAGCTATCAAATCTGATCTTTCTGAAGTATTGAATATCAGCGAAGAAGAAGCTGCCAAAATATCAGGAAACTATACCTTCACTGTTCAAAATATTAACAGAACTGAGGACGCAGCCCTTGACCAAGAATTCTTCGATAAAGTATTTGGTCCAGATCAAGTAAAAACAGAAGAAGAATTTGTTGCTAAAGTTGAAGAAATCCTAGGCGACAACTACAACAAAGAAACCAAAGTTTTCAACGAGGAAAAAATTAAAGAAATCCTAGTAGAAAAAGCGAATATAGAACTTCCTGAAGCTTTCTTGAAAGAGTGGTTGTTAAAGGCCAACGATGGAAAAGTTTCAGAAGCTGATGTTGAGAAGGAATTCCCAATCTATGCCAAGCAATTGACTTGGTCTTTGATTTCCAACAAAATCGCAGAAGAAAATGAGATCAAGGCTGAACATGAAGATGTCATTGCCAAAACTCAAGACATGGTGCGTGAACAACTAGCAGCTTCAGGATTAGGAGCTCAAATGGAAGATAACATGGACATGTTTGTCAACAACTACTTACAAGGTAACGAAGGACAAAACTACATGCAGATGTTGACAGCCGTTCAAAACGACAAAGTATTGAGTTTGGTCAAAGAAAAGATCTCTCTGAAAGAAGAGAAAATAGATATTGATAAGTTTAAAGAGCTTATCGAAAACTAATTCATATAATTAATCGTTATTAAAAAGTCCTTTTCTAAGGGCTTTTTTTATTTTTGTACTAATTCAACCAAAAAGACAACATGATTAATAAAGAAGAATTCAGAAAATACGCCATTCACAACCAAGGTGTGAGCGGTACAGCTTTTGACCAATATACCCAACAAATTGAAAACATGACCCGATCTGTAATCGAGGAAAGACCTACCAATTTCCGTGAAATTGACGTTTTTTCTAGATTGATCATGGATAGAATTATATTCCTAGGCACTCAAGTGGATGACCACATTGCCAATATCATTACTGCCCAATTGTTGTTCTTGGAATCTGTAGACAGCAAAAAGGATATCTTATTATACATCAATAGCCCAGGTGGATCTGTTTATGCTGGCCTTGGTATTTATGACACCATGCAATACATCAACCCTGAGGTAGGTACAATTTGCACTGGTTTGGCAGCTTCTATGGGAGCGGTATTGTTAGCTGGTGGTGCTGCTGGAAAAAGGGCTGCACTTCCTCACTCAAGAGTGATGATCCACCAACCTCTTGGTGGCGCTCAAGGACAGGCTTCAGATATTGAAATTACTGCCAAGCAGATATTATTATTAAAGCAGGAGCTTTATGAAATCCTAGCCCATCACTCAGGAAAAGACATCGAACAAATCGAAAAAAATTCTGACAGAGACTATTGGATGAAAGCTCAAGAAGCCAAAGACTATGGCTTGATCGACGAAGTATTGACTAGAAAAAAATAATCATGGCGCAAGTTACTTGTTCCTTTTGCGGTAGAAATAAGAAAGATGTAGACTTGATGGTCTCAGGAATTTCAGCTCATATCTGTAATTTCTGTATCGATCAGGCCTATCAAATCTTAGGTGAAGAGGAAAAAACAAAAAAACAGGATAAAAAACCAAAGTTCAAGCTTAAAAAACCAAAAGAGCTTACTGAATATCTCAACCAATATGTGATTGGACAGGGAGAAGCAAAAAAAGTGCTTTCTGTCGCAGTTTATAATCACTATAAGCGTCTCCTTCAAAAAGACAATCATGATGATATTAAGATTGAAAAATCCAATATCATCATGGTGGGTGACACTGGAACAGGTAAAACTTATCTTGCCAAAACTTTGGCTAAGATACTGGAGGTTCCTTTCTGTATTGCAGATGCTACGGTCTTGACTGAAGCGGGGTATGTGGGGGAGGATGTAGAAAGTATCTTGACCCGATTACTACAGTCCGCCGACTACAATGTTGAAGCTGCTGAGAGAGGAATTGTCTATATTGATGAAATAGACAAAATTGCCAGAAAGTCTGACAACCCTTCCATAACCAGAGATGTAAGCGGTGAAGGTGTTCAACAAGCCATGCTTAAGCTCTTGGAAGGAACAACTGTGAATGTTCCACCACAAGGAGGCAGAAAGCACCCTGATCAAAAAATGATCGCCGTAAACACAGAAAACATTCTTTTCATATGTGGGGGAGCTTTTGATGGGATTGCGAGGCACATTGCCAACAGGTTAAATACCCAACCGCTTGGGTTTAGTAAAAAGACTGATCATGAATTGATCGATCGAAACAATCTGTTACAATATGTAACAGCTCCAGATTTAAAATCATTTGGGCTAATACCTGAATTGATTGGACGTCTCCCTGTTTTGACTCACTTGGATCCTCTCGACAAGGACACCCTAAAAAGCATCTTAACTGAGCCTAAAAACGCCCTTACCAAGCAATACATTAAGTTGATGGACATGGAAGGCGTTAAGCTAGAGTTCGAAGAGAGTGGAGTGGATTATATAGTTGAGAAAGCCGTGGAATACAATCTTGGCGCAAGAGGCTTAAGGTCTATTTGTGAAGCGATCATTACGGATGCTATGTATGAGCTTCCTTCCGATAGCGAAACCAAAGAGCTTGTGGTCAACAGAAAATATGCCCAGACGCAATTTGATAAATCTAAATTCAAAAAGCTTCAGGTAGCGTAACTTGAATTAAAATAATTAATAAGGCAGGGGAACGATTATTAATCGTTCCCCTGCCTTTATTTTTTTAGGCTATCGACAATCAACCGAGCTGTTTCCTGTGAAGCTCTTTTCTCTCCGAGCTTTTCCTTTATAAGGGTATAACCATTGAGCACCTCACTTTTTCTAGTGTTATTTCCTGATATTTCCCTTAATTCTTTCAAGAGATTATCCTTATTGTAATCATGCTGAATGAGTTCCTTCACCACTTCTTTCTCAGCGATTAAATTCACCAAAGAAATAAAAGGCACTTTTATCAGCTTCTTACCAATAGCATAACTGATTCCACTGGTTTTATAAACAACAACTTGAGGCACCCTAAAAAGAGCTGTCTCCAAAGTGGCAGTACCTGAAGTCACTACCGCAACATTAGCATGATAAAGCAAATCATAAGTTTGATCGTAAATCACTTTGATTCCCATTTCCTGCGCAAGCTGATACACATCCTCATTCAGGTTATCTACCCCCGCAATGATAAATTGAGCATTTGGAAAAGCGGGAATGATTTCTACCATTGTACTTAACATACTTTCTACCTCCTGCTTTCTACTTCCAGGCAATAAAGCGATCATTGGTTTGTAGCTCAAATCATTTTTCTGATGAAAAAAGTCATGAGGAGTAAACTTCGCAATTTCATCTAATAGCGGATTGCCAACATAATTGACTTCCCAATCAAACTTCTTGAAAAAATCAGGTTCGAATGGCAGGATACAATATAGCTGATCCACATATTGTTTCAGCTTATATGCTCTTTTTTGGTTCCAAGCCCATACTTTCGGAGGAATATAATAGTGGACAGAAATGCCTTGATCATGAGCAAATTTGGCAATCTTCATGTTAAAGCCGCCATAATCTACCAAAATCAAAGCATCAGGCTGATTGTCTATAATGTCTTTTTTGACCAGTTTTAAATACCTCAACACTTTCCTAAAGCCAAAAACTACTTCAATGAATCCCATTAATGCCACTTCTTCATAGTGCGCCACTGTGGAAAGTCCAGCAGCAATGGAATAGTCTCCTCCCATTCCCCTAAAACTTGCTTCGCTATCTTCTTCTTTTAAGGCGGCTATTAAATTGGAAGCATGTAGATCCCCGGAGCGCTCTCCGGAAATAACATAATATTTCATAGAAAATTCTGAATTGAATATTAATATTCTTTAAGTCTAATCAGCGTTAAAAATAGTTATTTCTTAGAACTATCAATGCTAATTCAATAAGTACGGAGAATAAAAAAGCCCTCAAAAGAGGGCTTTTTTATTCTCCGTAGTATTCTACAAAATTTCTTGGCGTTTCATAAAGCTTGAGCTTGTACAAACCTCCATGGGGAGTGATTTTATCTACTGCAGGCTTAAGTATTTTCCAAAATTCCATTACAAGATTTTCACAACTGGCCATTTTCCCCTCCATAAAATCCACATCCACATTCAGGTTTTTATGATCCACTTTATCTACAACCAAAGTTCTGATCAGCGTACTCAATGCCTTAAGATCCACCACAAAACCCGTATCATCATCTGGAAGACCTTTTACGGTCACAATTAACTCAAAATTATGCCCATGCCAATTGGCATTCGCACATGGTCCAAAGACCTCTATATTCTTCTGCTCTGACCATTTAGGATTCCATAGCTTGTGAGCTGCATTGAAGTGTTCTTTTCTAGAAACTTGTATCATGACTGCAATTTCAATTTGAGACTGCAAAGATAAAAAAAAAGTAACACACTGACGCACCCTTGAATAATTGAAAACATTACTTTGCCAAACTGCTACAGTGTTATATTCATTTAGTTAACGTAGGTCACAAACTGGATCAAGTGATCTTCCCTATTAAAATTGAGGTTATTATCCTTAATGAACCCCTTCCCCTTATTTTGATCTGAAGGATCCAATGCTTTCAATAAGCTCTTTCCTCTCGTTTTAACCTCATTTGCTTCACCACTCCCATTGATTAAATAATAGCTTACATCAGAAACAAACCTTTTTCCAGGACCTGGCCCATAGCTATTCTGCGAACTATCCTCCAATTTCCGATCAAAGACCCTAACTAAAGTATATTTTTCTCCTTTCACCATGACATTTACAAACTCATCCTCTTTTACTCCATCAATTTTATTCCACCCCTTTTCAAAAACCAATTTTGGCAATACTCCTTCATTTTCAGTTATTTCATCTTGAGGTCTATCCAAAACGAAAGAGTGAATTTGCGCCCTATCCAAAATAATTTGGTTTCCATTATCACTGACCGCCAAAATCTCTTTTTCATAAACATTTAGTTTTGTGGATACATTTTCCTTAGTCCATCCTTTTTCCATTGTATAGGTAGCGTTGGACCAATCATCAAATAAAAATGGTGTTCCTTGAATACCTTCATAGGATGATACTCTTAATGGAACTCCATTCATTTCCAAGTTCGCAATTTGAGCCTTGCTTGTAACAACTCCCAAAATGCATATCAAACATGCTAAAATCCCACTTTTCCTCATATCTATTGCTTTAATAGTTTACTTCTCAATGTGATATCTCCCATTCTTATCATAAGAATATAGACCCCACTAGAACCATTTAGGTACAACTCTATTTCTTGTAGTTGATTGTTCTTATAAACTGACTCAGAAAGTGCTTTAGCACCATTAACAGCATATAACTCTACTATTACATTACCTATATAATCATTATTTAAGCCCACCTTCACTTTCTCATTGGTAGGATTGGGTCCGATAAACACCCCATACTCACTTAAAGAAGGCTCTTCATCTTCCAATGCTGTCACCACAACAGGCTCTGATAAACGGTTACATATTTCATTATAAATAGCTACTTGATACATTCCATCAAAATCAGCATTAAAGGATCTTTGAGTAGCTCCTTCAATTTTTTCTCCTTCAAAATACCATTGGTAAGCACTTGCCAGTGTTTGACTAGTCATCATGTTCCCATTCACCACAATCACCGGTGTATTCAAAGTGTTGCTTACTACAGAAATCTCTTTGCTGAAATCAACATTTTCGTCATCATTGGATATGTTTAGGGACACTAAATAATCCCCTTCTTGATCAAAAGTAAATTCCGGTGATTCTTCTGATGAAGTGCCAACACCTCCAAAATTCCACGCATAAGTAACGATATTGCCTTCACTCAAATTTGAAAATTCTGTCAATCCTCCGACACAATTGTAACTTGAAGTGAAATTGGCAAACAAGACCTCTTCACAATTTTTGGTCAACCAGTTGTCCGAATTGACAACATTTGAATTCAATCCTAGATTAACAATGGCTTCCCCTACAAAGTCTACATTAGTTACATTCAAATTCTCAAAGCAATACTTTTTATAAATATCATGATTGATACTGGCTTTGGAAGTAGCAGAAATATAGCTTTCCTGACTACTAGATGAAGTGACGATAAAATCATCAATAATGTACAGTGTTCGTGAAGGAAGTAAGTTTAAAGCCCCACCTGAACCAATCTCCAATACATCAACGGTCAAATCACTATTGCTGCCCAGAATGAAAGCTCCATTACTTATAGACAACGAATCGATAAAGTTTGACGAGCCATTGTAGGATAAATCTCCATTTTGAACGGTCAATATCTCTATCTCTCCATTGTTGTTCACCAAATCGCCAGTAACTCCATCAAAAATAAAGCGAGGACTAAACGAGAAGCCTGATTCTGCCGAAATATTTATTGATTCATGAAAAACAATCGACTTCAAATCTCCTTTAAGCAGTGCTTCCCCTTCTAGATTCAGGCTATTCACATCCAAAGTCTCCTTCTCCACCAATAATTCTCCTCCAATCAAATCAAGACCATCCACTATACCTGCATCAGTCAAAGTCCATTTCCCTTCCAACACCCTTAAATCAACATTGTCAAAAATAACTCCACCAAACTCCATAAATTTATCTTTGTCATCTGATGCTTCAAAAATCAATTCTCCATTGGTGAAACTAGTCACTTCATTACTTACCCTAAACCCTCCGTCTACTTTTAAACTATTTTGGTTAAGGTTAACGCTCAAAGCTCCTTCTCCAAACACATTGACACTGAAGGATTGGACATCCTGCGATAAATTTACTTGACTGCTTTCTCCCTCTGCAATTTCAAAAAGTACCCTAGAGCTAGATGTTGGAATTTTGTTTGCAGTAGTTCCACCTGAAGTAGAAGACCAGTTGGCAGGATCGTTCCATTCTCCAACGCTTCCTCCTATCCAATAAAGAGTTTCCTCTGCCCCATCAACTGTTCCCGATTTCATCACCAGTGAAAACTCTTGGGCTCCGTTTGTCAGCTCTCCTTTATGGCTTACTCTAACTGTATACTTAATGGGAGTTGGTGAATGAATAACTACCTGTTCCACATTATCCCTAAAATTATCCTGAGTATTGATCGCCCTGGAGTTAGCTCCTTGACTCGGGTTTAGTGTCCAAGGAAAATATTCCACACCATTTTCATCAAATATCCTTAAATCTAGGTCATTCACAAGCGTTAAATTGGTTGGATCAAGAGTTGACGGGCTTGCACTTCCTGAGGGGTCGGTCCACGCAATGGTTGCTTTGATTGGATTGATCCCATCAGAAACAATTTCATATTCAAAAATCTCATCTTCTTCAAGAGACAATTCCCTAATCAAGTCTGATGAGCCATTTTCATTAATGATTAGTTCAGCAGCATCTTTAGCATTTAAAATCCCCCAACCATAAACATAATCCGGCCCATCATATAGTCCCCCATCCAAAGCCGTATTAATCGCTAAAGCTTTTAGAGTTGCAGACCTCATATAATTCCCACTATTTCTTTGGGCATAAAGCTGCTGTATCAGCAAAAGGGAGCCCGCAACATTGGGGGAAGCCATTGATGTTCCACTCAAAGAGGCATATCCATCTCCCCCATTTCCTGTTACTGCTGTACTGAACACTCCTACCCCAACTCCCACCAAGTCTGGTTTTATCCTTCCATCATCTGTAGGCCCCCAACTGCTAAAATCACTTATGGCCAATGACGACCTATCCTCATATTCTTCAAAAGCGGAAACAGCTCCTACTGTAATTACATTTTTAGCTACTCCTTCTGGACCAATAGTATCATCTGGCCCATCTGGGCTTCGAGTCCCATCACCTCTGTCCGAGCGGTCATTCCCAGCTGCCCAAACCATGGTATAATAAGGTTTTGCAAAAGCCAAATCATCCAATGACTTACTTTTGGAGGTATAAAGGCCAAACCGATAATCTTCATTCGGATCGATGGAAGGGTTACCAGCCCACTTCCAAGTACCACTATTATCCTGGTACCATCCTAACACTATTCCATAGGAATGATTTGAAACAATATGTCCATTTGGCTTGGACTCAGTATCATAAGCATTTGCATTCATTTTACTGATATCGCTTTCCCAATTAAAAGACCAACCAGTGGCCTCATTGGCCATTCCTCTAGCATTGCTATTGATTCCTTTGGCTAAAAGTGTTCCAGTCACGTGAGTGGCGTGGTTACTGATTTCCTCGCTTGAACCATCTATTTGTGTCAGTCTGTTTTCGAACTCAACATGGTTTGGCTTTGGTCTTGTTTGATCATAAACACCTATGGTCATGCCTTTCCCTGTCAAACTTAATCCCAATTCTCCCCCTGGCTGTAAATCATCTGTTTGGGTAGTTTGGGCAGCCCTTACATTATAGGTCATGTAGTATACTGGATCTCCTAAATCATCAAAATAGCGTAACTCTGCCTTGCTGCCATCTTCAAGGACCAGTTCCAATGGTACTCCTTTTTGATTTGCTAGTTTTTTTAAAGCTGTGTTGCTTAGGGCGTATTCTTGATATGCTATATCAAATTTATTTTTGATTGTTTGACGAGCTTTTTGAATATCCTGCCCTTTTTGATCTTGTGCCCAAGTAACTGGTATTATAAAAAAAATTAATCCAATAATAAGTACTGACTTTCTCATATGGCTATGCTATCTACTGTAACTTAAACTTATCCAAGATAATAAAGGTTTGGATAAAAAAAGGGAGACAAAATCTCCCTTTTAACACTATTCACTATTATTTCTTATTGCTTGGTTAATACAACTGTTCCTCCATCACCATAAGTGTTGGACCAAATCAGCCTAATAGTCCCATTGTCAGGATCTGAAGTGCCATTTATAGTAAACGGATCACCGTATTGATCAGTATTGTTTGGATCACCGGTTATTACATTACAATTATCTGAGATCCTACCAGTAGGCCCAGTATCTCCATAACCAGCAGGATACAAGCCAAAGCTCATATCGCTTAACTGATAAACACCTACGCCAGCCTCGGTAATTTCAATGGTGTTACCAAAACTGTAATTTGTCAAGGTCTGTGAAGCCCCACCTTCCCCATCTCCAATAATAAGCACATCCCAAACTACTGCATAAGTACCTGCCAAGTCAGAATCACATATAACCCTCATCTTGTAAGTCATACTGCTGTAATTGGCACTTACTTTTACCCCAGATGCATCCGTAATATTTAACACCAAGTCAGGCTCTTCATCGGGACTGATATTTCCTGTAAGAACTTCAACATTGAATGTACCAACCACTTCTCCTGCTGGAATTGTCATGGATTGGGATGGTAAGCTATAATGTACTCCAGCGATGGCTGTTGAGCTTGGATCAACTTCCACATTTACTGTAACATCATTATTTAAAGCAGTCCCAACCAAATTAACTTGAATTTCCGCCATGTCTGTTTGATCATCACTAATCCTAACAAAGTTCTCTGTC
Source organism: Echinicola sp. 20G (assembly GCF_015533855.1). Classification (GTDB taxonomy): domain Bacteria; phylum Bacteroidota; class Bacteroidia; order Cytophagales; family Cyclobacteriaceae; genus Echinicola. The sequence goes on from NZ_AP024154.1 coordinate 5,730,749, forward strand.
AACCCTGTAGGCAAGTTAGAAGCGTTAAATTCAATCTCTGAACCATTCCAAGTTGTTTCCAATCCTGGATCGTCGAAACAAGCAGTGGTGAGCAATGAAGCCAAAGCTACAAAGGCATATATAAATTTATATCTTTTCATCATTTGGTTCTTTTAGTTATACTCAGGGTTATTTTCCAATAAATCATTTAAAATGATCTCATCCTGTGGAATCGGTGCCAATATTCGATAGTCTGAATACGGAACATCTTCAAAACTACCTGATTTGGTGATTGTCATACCATTTCTTTTCAGGTCAAACCATCTGTGTCCTTCGACAGCAAACTCTACCCTGTTTTCATACATGATCTGGTTCATCAAAGCAGTGCCACTGGCTGAAGTTGCACCTAGTCCTCTTTTGCTTCTTAAGGCGTTAATATCAGATCGCGCTCCATCTTCATTACCTAAATTATATCTCGCTTCGGCTCTGATCAGGTACAACTCTGATGCCCTCATAATTGGTAGGTTTTCCAGAAAATCCCCCTTATGACCTAGCCATTTGTTTGACCGATAAACTATCGCTGATGACCCTTCTCGCGTTGTCTGAGTCCAAGTCTGCATGCGTATATCCCCAGGCTCATAAGCTGCCAACAAATCATCAGATACTGTCAAAATGAACTGTGCGGAAGGATAGACATTTGCAACCAAAGAGCATACGGAGTTATTCAATCCATCCACGCTATTCCAGTCTTGAGATCTGATCTCAACTTCAAAAAGGGATTCTGGATTGGGTGCAATTGAAAAACCAGCTACATAGTCATCAGCTTCCATCAAACCATCACCTGATGCTGACAGACTAAATGAAGTCATAGCATCTGAGGCCATGGAAGCAGCCTCTGTATACATTGAAGTGTACAAATAAACTTTAGCTAACAGCGCTTGAGCCGCTCCTCGTGAGGCACGATAAACATCTTCCTCTCCCATCTCTGCAGTAGGAAGCAAGCTAATTGCCTGATTCAAATCTGCTATTATTTGATCATAAATTTCAGTATTGGTTGATCTAGCCCGAAAATCTGCTGCAGACAATCCTAAAGTTGGGGTAGTCCTTAGAATTACACTCTGATCCCAACCATTCACTTCTTGGCCAGGCTCATACCCATAAACCCTAGCTAAATCAAAATAATTTAGTGCCCTAATGAAATATGCCTCACCTTTTACTCTATTTCTTAAGTTTTCATCTCCTTCCACTCCATCAATTCCATCCAAAATAATGTTAGCGTCATTGATGGAAGCGTATACTCCTCTAAAATTATTGGTTGTGGAGAAATCCCAAAGATTGATATGGGCCCTATCCGCATTGGCTTCTTGGCCAATATATCTACCAGTGTTTGCAATTACTTTCAAATTATCAGCCATCACTTCTGGCGCAATCATCATCACCTGACCGTAGTAGCTAAAACTTCTTGTTCTTCCATACATGGAATATGCCAGGGATTGATATCCCTCCACATCTGCAAATGCCGTTTCCGGTGTAAGACTCTGTCTAGGTTCCGTATCTAATAAATCAGAGCACGAGCCCATGGTTAAGGCAGTTCCTACAAATAATATTTTAAATATATTTTTCATATGAGTTCTGAATTAGAAATTTAGATTGATACCCGCTGATATTTGCTTCGCATTTGGATAAGCACCATAAGTGCTTGATCCTACACTCAATACCTCAGGGTCGATACCATTAAACTTAGTAATCGTTGCCAGATTAATCCCTTGAACATAAATATTGGCTCTTTTCATACCAATCTTATTGGCAATGGCTACTGGTAATGAATACCTTAGGGTTACCTGCTTCAATCTGATATACCCTCCATCATTGATCAATCTAGTTGAAGAAGAACCTATACTGGAAGTACCAGGCTCTTGCCCTCCCTCATAGGGTTTAGGTGTTTTGGTTATATCACCAGGCTCCTGCCAATAGTCCAACTGAGACACTTCCTGATTATCTGGACCTGACCCGGCATAAGCAATATTATACAAATCCTGATTAAATACTTTGTTGCCAAATTGATATTGGAAGAAGACCTCTAATGAGACCGGACCATAAGTAAACGTGTTGGAAAGTCCACCGTAGCTACTTGGCAAACCACTTCCAATGTACCTTAAGGAAGATTCTCCTACGATGTAGGTATAATCACCATTCTCATCTGCATACATGATTCTTCCATTTGCGGGATTTACACCCAAGAATTCATTGGAGTATAAAAAGTCAATTGGTCTTCCAACTATAAGGTCATTTCCTATTCGGTCCAAGCCATCATACAACTCCATTAATTCATTTTCAAGGAAGGTAATATTGAATCCTGTATTCCATTGAAAATCTCCTGTAACGATATTCACCGTTTGTAAATCAATATCAATACCTTGGTTTCTCACTTTACCTGTATTTCTGGTTATTTCTCCAAAACCTGAATCAACTGGCAGAGGAGTATTCAACAAGAGGGCATTGGAATTTTTCCTCCAAAAATCTACGGTTCCAATCAATCTACCATTAAAGAAAGTCCAATCTAGACCAATGTTAAAAGTTTCAGCTTCTTCCCATGTCAAAAGGTCATTCCCTAATTGTGAAACCCTAAGTGCTCCTTCGCCAAGATACTGCCCAGTGCCTCCCACTAGTGTTCTTGAAGCAAAATTATCAATTTCAGAGTTACCAGTCACCCCATAGGAAGCTCTCATCCTCAAGTTGTCTATCCAAGAAACATCATTCATAAAAGATTCAGAGGAAATTCTCCAGCCTGCTGAGAAAGCATAAAAAGTACCCCACTTGTATTCAGCACCAAACCTAGAATTACCATCTCTCCTCAAAATAACTTCTGCGTTATAACGGTCATTATAATCATACTTGGCTTGGCCAAAAACACCTGCTCTTTTATACTCCGTATAATTACCCCCCACAGCGTATGGAGTCGCGGCATTTTGAAGATACCTCAAGGTAGGATTGGCAAATCCTCTACCGGTGGCAGTACTCAACTCATCCTGAGCACTTTTATATTCGAAACCCAATATTCCAGAAACAGTATGAATGTCATCAAATGTTTTATTGAAATTGAAGTTATGGTTAGTATTGAAGTTATTAAATCTTCTATCTGTATAAGTAGCTGAACCGCCATAGGGAGCAAAAGCAGGAATAGTCGATGGACGGTTATTTTCATCCCTATTATCGGAAAAATCGATTCCTGCATAAGAGGTAAAGCTCAACCAAGGAGTAAACTGATAGTTCAATCTTAAATTTGAGACGGATTGAACAGTTGTCGCTCTTCTTAACTCTTCATAAACCCCTTGAACAATATTATAACCAAACAGGTGGTCTGAAGGATAAGGAGCAAATTCTCCGTCCTCATCATAAATCGGAACATTTGGTCGCGCACTGAACCCTGCCACAAATGGTCCATTCACAAAGTTTCCCCTATCAATGGTTCCATTTGTTCTCTGAGCAGCTAAAGAAATATTTGCTGCCACAGTAAATTTATCATTCGGTCTGTGGGTAATATTTAACCTAGCCGTCCCCCTTTTATAGTCTGATTGGATAATCTGACCTTCTTGCGAGGTGTAGGAACCTGATAAATAAAAAGTAGTCTTTTCATCACCACCTGAAACTGACAAATCATAAATACTCAATCTGGCATTGTCCCTATACAGGGCATCCACCCAGTCGGTACTTTCCAAATTTGGATCTTCAGGATTACCATAAATCTCGGCAGCTCTATTGGGGTCTAAACCAGCATTGATATATGAAGCTCTCTTAATAGTTGCCAGTTGAGTGGCATCCATTACATCATACAATCCCAATGGTCTTACAACCCCCTCTTGTACAGATAGGGAAACGTTTGTGGCTCCATCTTTCCCTTTTTTGGTAGTCACCAATACTACGCCGTTGGCTGCTTGGGCTCCATAAATTGCAGCAGCAGCTGCATCTTTTAGCACCTCAATTGATTCAATGTCATTTGGGTTGATAGAAGCCAGAGCATTTTGACTTCCTTGCCCGGAAACACCTCGCGAGGAAACCTGTACACCATCAACAATATATAAAGGATCATTTCCTGCGTTAATGGATCCAACCCCTCTAATCCTTACATTCAAGGTTCCTCCAGGTTGTCCACTACCTGAGGTAACTTGAACCCCTGCAATCCTTCCTTGCATGGCCCTATCAAATGATTGCATGGGAAGGTTCTCAAAAATCTCCCCTTTTACAGAAGCAATCGCACCTGTAATCTCTCTTTTAGACTGATCACCATATGAAGTAATCACGAATTCAGTCAATGTCTGCACATCTGACTCCAACGCCACATTGACGATCGATCTGTTTCCAATCTCAGCTTCTTGGGATTTCATCCCAACAAAACTAAAAATCAAAACAGAACCATTGGAAGGAACATTTATCGAATACTGACCATCTAAGTCGGTCGCAACTCCAACTGAGGTTCCCTTTACCAGAACAGTTGCTCCTGGAATAGGCTCTCCATCAGCTGAAGAAGAAACTACGCCAGTTACAGTACGGCTTTGGCCAAACACCACAGTGTTAACCAATAGGACTAACAGTCCTAGCAGTAAAACTTTCTTCATAGTAAATAATTTTATTTTGGTTTAACTTATGTTAAGATAATCTTTTACCCCATAATAATCCAAAAAAAATCCTTTTTTTCATATTACAGATACCTAGAATGCTTTATAAGCAAGCCCTATCAGAAAATAAATACGATATTTTATTCTAAAAAGATGATTTATCACAAAAAATAAACACAAACTAACTACGAAATAAATACTTTCGTAAAAAAAATGATTAACAGAATTTTATTTAACAAAAATTAACCCTAACTCATTTGTGTTGAATTTATCCAATACAAAAATGTGTATTATAAATAAAATTAACCGCATAAAAAACACACCTTCCTTCAAATGGATTTGATTGCCTCTCAAAAATTTATCTGAAATAGCTAGATTTGCTTACCTAGAATATGTCTACTTGGAATGCGGCCTACTTTCTAGTTAATTTAACAACAAAAAGTCTGACGGTAAAGGGGGGGGGGCTTCTATTGACCCTATCTCCCTTTTATCTTTTTAAGAAAAATGGAAAATTTGCAGTCATCACAATTCATCATTTGCAAATATTCTTTAAAAACTTCCCCCCTCTTCCATCCTATAAAAGTTCCCGCTTCTGTTAATTGATAACTATCTCGATCCGACGATTCTTGGCCATATTTTGAGGGCTCGTGTTGGGCACCAAAGGTTTGCTATCTCCAAGCCCCTTCACTTGTAATCTTTCTCCAGGCACACCATGATCAATCAGGTACAATTTGACACTATTGGCTCTCCTTAGGCTTAAATCTTCATTGTACTGTTTGTCACCCACACTATCTGTATGCCCTTCGATGATAATTCCAACCGTCTCATTTTCTTCCAAAAATTTTAAAAGCCTCAATAAAGAGCTTTTTGATTCAGGCTTCAAATCAGCTTTGTCAAAGTCAAAAAACACATTCTCAAAAATAAACTGCTCCCCTTTGGCCACTGGCTTTAGTCCAATATCCATGTTTTTGATATTTTTCAAACTGTCCTTTTCCACATTGTATATCTGTGGAAGAAACCCCTGTTTCTCTACATATAATCCAGAAAATGCTTTATCGGGGTAAATCATCATGAATTTACCCGAATCCCCATCAGATTTAAATTCATATAGGGTACTGTCGTTTTCCAAATTGACCAGTGCCAATGTAGCAGCAATAGGCTCTCCTGTATTTTGGTTCCGCACTTTCCCCCCAGTGACAATTAGCCTTTCTCCCAAATCTATTTCTTCAGGAAAAGGAAATCGATAAAGAAATGACCTTTCCAAGGTCCCATTCTTTAGACTATTCTCAGTATAGTAAGCATAATCCCTTTGAGCTGTAATAAATAAAGCCAACTGATCCAGATGATCATTAATAGGATACCCAAGGTTTTGCGGCTCTTCAAATGTTCCTCTGGAAATTTTGGAATTATACAGATCCATCCCTCCAAATCCTACATGCCCATCCGAGGCAAAGAAAAGAAGTTCATTATTGAAATAAATAAAAGGAGAAACTTCATCATACTTGGTATTGATCACTTCTCCTACATTGACAGGCTCTGACCACCCTCCACTTTTCAACCTCATGGTGTAATAAATATCATTTCCGCCATAGCCTCCTCTTCGATTGGAAGAAAAGAAAAGTATGCTACCATCTGCAGAAAGGGAAGGTTGGGAGTCCCAGTACCTAGAATTGACTTTCTCACCCATGTTTTTTGGCTTTTGCCAATCACCATTAACCTTATAGGCAATGTATAAGTCACAGCTTCCATAAGAATCCGGAGCGTCGCAGCTGGTATAAATCAAAATATTTCCGTCAGCAGAAATGGTACAGGTACCTTCATTGCTCATGGTATTAATAATCGGAGACAGAGCTTCTGGATCACTCCATTCATCCCCATTCCACACAGCCGTAAAAATATCTTCATGCTTTGCCCTATCAAGGCCATCTCTCTTAGTAAAAAGTATCTGTTTACTATCAGCTGTAAGTACTGGAAAATATTGTAAATGGAATTCGTTTAAAGGAACAGGTAATTTTTCCTTATTGATTTCTTTAGCTTCAATCATGGAGTTTTTAATAAACGCCAATTGTTCTTCCATATCCTTAAATGCCTTAGAAGATCTAAGGCTATTTGAAAAATAAGCATGAGAACGCTCAAACTTATCTATCGCCTGCTCGAATTCTCCCGACTTGAGATAAATATTTGTAATCAACCAGGCAAAATTTGCTTTGAATTCGGAGTTCCCCTTACTTTTCATGTCTCCTAAAAGTGCTACTTGAAGCGCCTCTTCTTTGTCCCCTTTATTCAAAAGCAACTGCGACCATTTCTTATAAGCTTCTAAAAAATCATCATTTCTTTTGACCGAGGCCTCGTATTTCAGAATAGCTTCATCATACCTCCGCCTCAAAGCCAAATCTTCTCCCTCTTGGTAAAGCTTAATCGCCCTCCTATCATCAATCGTGAATTCCTGACCGAAAAGATTGAAACTGATAAAAATTAAAAAAAAGACTATTTGGGTTGTTCTCATGTATTTACGGGATATCCATAAATTTATGAGTTTGGAGTGAAATATTCCAATCTGGGTGATTTTTTACGTAATTAATTATCTCGCTGGTATATTTTTCAGATTTGCTCCATTCTGGCTGAAGTAATTTCCTGCAGTCCTTTCTTACTTTCTCAGCATGTTTTTCAGCAAAAGCAAAGTCACTTTTATGAAACACAATTACCTTAAGCTCGTCTGCTTTCTCAAAAATACTCTCATGAGGAGCCTTAAATTTTTTGGGTGAAAAGCACACCCAATCAAAATGACCCGAAAAAGGATGGGTACCGCTGGTCTCAATATTTATTGTAAACCCTTTTTCTTTTAACAAAGATGTCAAAGGATCTAGGTCATACATTAACGGCTCTCCCCCTGTGATCACAACCAGTCTCCCGGGATATTGCAGAGCACCTTCTACTATTTCATTGATCGTTTGAACAGGCCACTTTCCAGCTTCCCACGACTCTTTGACATCGCACCAAACACAACCCACATCGCATCCACCTAAACGGATAAAATAGGCAGGATGGCCCGTAAAACTCCCTTCACCTTGAATCGTATAAAATGACTCCATCACAGGAAGCATTGTTCCTCTCTCTACTGCTTTTCTTGTCTCTTCCATTTCAATTTTTGATTGAGCGGGTGATTGAACCGCTTAAAATTCTAATTTCTATAAATGAAAAACAGGCCTTCTGTCCATAAATTCATATTGGACATGAATAAGCCTGTTTATCTAATGTATTTTACTGCAATTAAGAGTACACCTTTCTCTCTGCCGACTGAAGCGTATTATAAAGCAAAGAAGCAATTGTCATTGGCCCTACACCACCTGGGACAGGCGTAATGGCTGAAGATTTCTCTGCTACCTCATCAAACTTCACATCGCCAATCAAACGGAAACCACTCTTTTTGCTTGCATCTTCAATTCTATGAATCCCAACATCCACTACAACCGCTCCTTCTTTCACCATGTCAGCAGTCACAAATTCAGGCTTTCCAATTGCGACAATGAGAATATCAGCAGTTTTGGTGATTTCCTTTAAATTTTGAGTTCGGCTATGGGTCAAGGTTACTGTACAATTCCCTGGATTACCATTTCTCGCCATCAATATACTCATAGGAGATCCCACGATATGGCTTCTTCCTATCACCACACAGTGCTTGCCTGAAGTTTCTACATTGTATCGCTTCAACAATTCTACAATACCATAAGGGGTAGCCGCCACATAAGTAGGCCAATTCAAAGCCATCCGTCCCACATTGGCAGGAGTAAAGCCATCTACATCCTTCTCAGGTTTGATTTTAGAAGTTACCTTCTCAACAGAAATATGATTAGGTAAAGGTAACTGAACAATCAGTCCATCTATATCTGGATTCTCATTGATATCCTCTACAGCTTTTAAAAGTTCCTCTTCAGAAACCGTCTCCTCCATTTTTACCAAAGTAGACTCAAAGCCAACATATTCACAGGCCTTTACTTTGGCTCCTACATAAGTTTGACTGGCACCATCATTTCCGACCAAGATGGCTGCCAAATGAGGGATTTTACCTCCTTCTGCTTTGATTTCCTTAACTCGGGCAGCTATTTCGTTTTTAATATCAGCTGATGTTTTTTTACCGTCTATTATCGTAGGCATAATTTATTTTTTAAGTGAGAAGTTCGAAGTGGGAATTTTACAGTCCACTTATTAGTCCCAGTTTTTATCCAATTTAATATTTAAAGCCTTCCTATTTTTCAAGATCAATACTTCTAATCCCAAACGATTAAAAGTCTAACATCTTAAATCTAGCTTCTTCTAATCTAACTTTAATACTGCCATAAATGCTTCTTGAGGCACTTCCACATTACCAACCTGTCTCATACGCTTCTTACCTTTCTTCTGCTTTTCAAGTAGTTTACGCTTACGAGAAATATCACCACCATAACACTTGGCCAATACGTTTTTACGCATAGCTTTTACGGTTTCTCTGGCAATGATCTTCGTACCAATGGCTGCCTGAATAGCTATCTCAAACATTTGACGAGGCACCAATTCCTTCAATTTTTCACATAATCGCTTACCCCACTCATAGGCTTTGTCACGGTGCACTACTGCAGACAATGCATCCACCACTTCACCATTCAGCATTACATCCAAACGAACCATATGGGAAGCTTTGTTTTCCCTTAATTCATAATCCAAGGAAGCATACCCCCTTGAAATGGTCTTCAACTTATCGAAAAAGTCAAAAACAATTTCAGCCAATGGCATATCGAAAGTCAACTCTACACGGTCAGCTGTCAAATATACTTGGTTCTTTATTTGACCTCGCTTCTCCATACATAATTGGATCACAGGCCCCACATAATCAGCTTTAGTGATAATTGAAGCATGAACATATGGTTCTTCAATATGCTTGAACAAGTTAGGATCAGGCATATCTGATGGCGCATTGATCAATTTGTACTCACCACTATTCATCAAAGCCTTGAATTGAACAGAAGGTACTGTGGTGATTACTGTCATGTCAAACTCCCTTTCCAATCGCTCTTGGATGATCTCCATATGCAACATCCCCAAGAACCCGCAACGGAAACCAAAGCCCAAAGCTGCTGACGTTTCTGGTTCCCAAACCAGTGAAGCATCATTCAATTGAAGCTTTTCCATTGAAGCACGCAATTCTTCAAACTCCGTTGTATCTACTGGGTAAATTCCTGCAAATACCATCGGCTTCACATTCTCAAAACCTTTGATTGCGGTAGAACAAGGCCTTTTGATATGAGTAATGGTATCCCCCACTTTCACTTCTTTGGCCACTTTGATCCCAGAAATAAGGTATCCTACATTACCGGCACTAATGGTGCTTTGTGGCTTTTGCTGAATACCTAAAATCCCGATTTCATCGGCATCATATTCTTTGCCTGTATTGACAAACTTAATCTTATCGCCTTTATTGATAGTGCCGTTAAATACCCTAAAAAGAACCTCAACACCTCTAAAAGGATTATAGACAGAATCAAAAATCATGGCCTGCAACGGTTCATCGGGATTTCCTTCTGGTGCAGGTACTTTTTCAACTACTGCATTCAAAATATCCTCGATCCCTAGCCCTTCTTTTCCTGATGCCAAAATAATATCCTCACGCTCACAACCTATCAAGTCGATCACCTCATCGGCTACTACTTCCGGGTCAGCACCTGGAAGATCAATTTTATTCAACACTGGAATAATCTCCAAGTCATGCTCCATGGCCAAGTAAAGGTTAGAGATGGTTTGAGCCTCCACTCCTTGGGACGCATCCACGATCAATAATGCTCCCTCACAGGCAGCGATCGACCTTGATACTTCATAGGAAAAATCCACGTGACCTGGCGTATCGATCAGGTTCAACGTATATTCTTCGCCATGGTAATCATATTTCATTTGGATCGCATGAGACTTGATCGTAATCCCTCTCTCACGTTCTAGATCCATGTTATCCAACAATTGATCTTGCATCTCTCTTTCAGTCACCGTGTTGGTAAACTGAAGCAGACGATCTGCCAATGTACTCTTCCCATGATCAATATGGGCAATGATACAGAAGTTTCTTATTTTTTGCATATCCATTCTGAGGGCAAAAATAGTAAATAGTTAGTGTTTTAATAGTATAGGTTTAACATATTTATAACCAAGCCATATCCAAGCGTACTCGATTTCCCTCTTTAATGGCCTTAATTAAAGTCTTTGCCTTGCTGAAGCTTAGATCCATCCTTATCTTTGTCGACTCAAAACCTTATCACAATGAAACAACTGGCGGAAAAGAAAAGAGAACAAAACATTGCGGAATACATTGTTTACATGTACCAAATGGAAGACCTAATTCGGTCCTACCAATTCAATATGGGAGAAATTCGCCAGTATGTGATATCCCACTATCCAGTTTCAGAAGAAGAAAAGGAAGAAATCGCAGAATGGTTTTCGGCTCTTGTGGATCAAATGCAAAAAGAAAACATTAAAGAAGCTGGACATTTGTCTACCACACAAAAGGAAGTAAGCAAGCTAGCAAACATTCACTGGGGTTTACTCAAGGAGGACCAGGCATATTTTAAAATATATAACGAAGCCAAGCCTCATATCATTGAAGCCATTATGGCTGCCGAAGGTCAAGACCTTGGCAATGAAATTCAAATCTGCCTCAATGGAATATACGGTTTATTGTTATGTAGATTGACAGGAAAGAAACTCAGCCCAGAACAAGAACAATCAGCACAAGCATTTGGCAGCGTCTTGAGTTACCTTAATTTGGCTTATATGGAAAATTAAAAGTCCTGATTTTTAATCAGAATTTTGGGCTTCTCTCAAAACTCCATCATTTCATAAATACTCTTATACAGGCCGTTTTCATTAACAAAATCCAAAAATTGCTGATAAAAAGGGTGAGCACTCAAGGTAGCACTATCCCCAATGACAATCAGCTTTCTTTTGGCCCGGGTCAATGCCACGTTCATTCTTCTGGTATCTGCTAAAAAACCAATCTCACCCTTTTCATTGGAGCGAACCAAGCTGATCAATATTATATCTCTTTCTTGACCTTGAAAACCATCAATGGTTCCTACTGTCACCTGCTCAGAAAGAGCCCTCAATTGATCAAAAGCTGCATTTTCATCCATTAGCTCTATAAGCTTTTTCACTTGGGCTTTATAAGGAGATATGATCCCAATCGAGTATTTTTCGTCCAAGAACTTTTCCAAAGTGACCCTACCAATCAGCTTTTCCACAACTCCCAAAGCAAACCTGGCTTCCTCTGCATTGAGCTTACTCAATGAATCTTTTTCCAGATGCTCCTCAAACCCACTCCCTGCCGTATCGATAAACTCCATGACTGATTCACCTTCTTTGAGCTGGTGATTTAATGTATTGGGAGCGGCTTCCAATTCCCCATTATAAAAATAGTCACTTGAGAACTTCATGATCATCTCAGGCATGCGGTATTGCATTTTGAGCATCCAGCTGGATTGTGGTTGTCTTTTGATTACTTTTTCGAAAAGAGTTTCACTTAAGCCCTCATTACTCGCTTCAAACGACTTGATAGTGGGAGGAAGTTGGCAGTGATCCCCAGCCATGATCACCTTATCAGATCTTAATATAGGAATCCACGCGGCTGGTTCCATACCTTGGCCAGCTTCATCTATAAACACTACAGGAAATTGCATTCCCTTTAACACTGGATTATTGGCTCCGACCAAAGTTGTCGCCACTACTTGGCTTTGTTGAAAAACATCAAATAAAATATAGTCCTCTAAATGAGATGCAGCTTCTTTGGCTTTGGAAGCTTCCGTCATCAATCTCTTCCTTTGCTCCCTCTCAGAATGTCCAAAACTTCTTTTATATTTTCTTCCTAACCTTCTGTATTCATCTGCTGATTTCCTGAGTTTTTTTAAATCCCTATAACTGCTATGAGCCGAAATCTTGGCATCTAAGGTCTGTTCCAAAATCTGGTCATCTACCCTTGCCGGATGTCCTACCCTAACCGTGTTCACTCCTTCAGATGAGAGCTTTTCCACAAGCAAATCCACGGCAGCATTACTTGGGGCGCAAACCAACACTTGACGGTGATGGGTCAAAGCTCCTTTGATTACTTGAACCAAGCTGGTCGTCTTACCAGTACCAGGAGGGCCATGAATCACTCCTACATCTTTGGCTCCCAAAGCTCCATCATACGCTTGCTTTTGACTCTCATTTAAATTTTCAACTGTTTTAAATACTATTCGGCCCTGCTCTGCAGCCTGCACTTCTCCCAACAAAACGTCCCGAATTTGACCAAGCCTACCCTGACTAGCTTTGATCACGCTCTCCATAGCAAATTCCATTTCCCGATAGCTGGCCTCATCAAAATGAAGGTCCACCCCTAATTTCCCGTCATGAAGCCAGTCTGGCCATTCACTCCCCATCAAGGTAATGGTCATGGTATTTTTTTTGACGAAATTCACCACACCATTGACACGAAAAGGCTTTCCTTCTGAAAAATTGGAAAATAAGGAAACAGACTTGCCAGATTGGAAGCCATGAGATTCTTTGCTCTCAGACCTTTCTACCTCAATGATTAGCCTCTCTCCCATCCCCACCTTAGTCTTCACCAACTGAACAGGATACCAACAAATCCCTTCTTTCTTTTTATCTGCAATAGATGCTCCCAGGGTTTTCAACCTGTATTGTTCCAAGTCTTCGGCCCACTCTTTTTTCAAAAGTTTTAAAGTTAATTTTAATTCTTCCTGTATTTTCGACATCAATGGTTATTTTTATTATTCAAAGCTAATGTATTTGGCAGATCACGGAACCATTAAACCCTTTTTTCTGACTTGAATTTTTTGGCCCACGCATACTTATCATTTGATCACCCTAGAGTTCTGTTAGGTAACTTTATAGGGGATTTTGTGCGTGGAAACCTGGAAGAACAGTTTGACCCTGGCATTGTCACTGGGATTAATCTCCATCGAGAAATAGACCACTATACAGACACTCACCCTGTGGTTAAAGAAGCCCAAGAACTTCTTAAACCTACTTACAAAAGGTATGCGCTTGTCATTACAGATGTGTATTTTGATTATTTCCTAAGTAAATACTGGAACGATTACGATGATCGTAGCATTGAAGAATTTGCAGAAGGAGTCTATCACACTATTGAGGAAAACGACCATTTGCTGCCCCAAAGCTTTATGTACCTGTTTCATTTTATGAAAAAAGAAAACTGGTTGGTTGCCTATGGGACTATTGATGGAATGAAAGCTTCCTTGACTGGAATTTCAAAACATACCAGTTTTGAGTCTCACATGGAAACTGCCCACCTTTTCTTAAAAGAAAATGAATCAAAGCTAAAAGGCTATTTTGATGCTTTTTTTCCTGATTTGGTTAATTTTGCCAAGGAAAAACTAGAAGAGTTAAGCAAAAACCATGATTCATTGTAAACCAAAACGGGCCACTTATATTTCTCTTAGTGCAGTGGTGATCATTCTTATTTCGGGGCTTACCTATATCCTCAACGACTTCAGTACAAAAAGAACATATGGCCTTTTCTTTTATTTGATTAGTGCAGCCATTCTTACCTTGGTTACTCTCTTGATTTTGGTCAAAATGATGGCTGGATATCGTTTTGTCAGTGCCGGAAAAAGTAAAATCCAAGTTCGACTTCCACTTCGTGGACTCAATAAAACTTATGATTTGAATCAAGTCTTGGCTTGGCAAGAAGAAATTGTAATCACAAACAAAAAGGAATTCAGGCAGCTGACCATTGCTTTTGAAGACAAAACCTCCATTAGTCTAAACAATCATGAACACACTTCTTACGCCGAATTGTACACTTACCTGATCAAGAAAATCCCTAAGAAAAAAGTCAAAGCTTAAAAAAACAGGCCTGAATAAATATCAGGCCTTTTTTCTTTTATGATCGGTCAATTAATGTTTCCAATCATATTTGTCGATCTCTTCCAAACAGGCATTAAGTAACTCAATGCTTGCTACAATATCATCTTTATTGGCCATTTCAATAACTTGATGCAGATGTCGAGTAGGAATAGAGATTGCACCTGCAATAGCACCTTGCTTACCCATCCTCTGGACTCCAGCAGTATCAGTTCCACCAGCGGTTAGAATTTCAGGTTGCCATTTGATATCTTTTTTTCCTGCAACCTGCTTCATAAAGTCTACCATTCTATAGTCGCAAATGGTCATGGCATCCATCACTTTGATAGCAGTGCCTTTACCCAGCTCAGTAATTTTCTCATGGGGAGAGGCACCGGGGACATCATATGCAATAGTTGTGTCTAAAGCAATCCCAAAATCAGGATCAATTCCGTGAGCAGCGACATTGGCTCCACGAAGACCTACCTCCTCTTGCACCGTAAATGTCGCATAAACATCATATGGTGGATTTTTAAGAGTCCTTAATGCTTCCAGCAAGATAAACACCGCCACCCTATTATCTATAGACTTACAGTTGACACAATTCCCCATCTCTACCAACTCTCTATCACGTGTAACGGGATCTCCCACCTGCACATACTGCTGTACTTCCTCCTTACTCATCCCCAGGTCAATAAAATAATCAGTGGTTTTTGGCAGTTTATTACGTTCCTCAGGGGTCATGACATGAATGGGTTTGCTCCCCATCACCCCTATCAAATCCTTTTTACCATGAACAATTACTCGCTGTGCAGTCAAGGTTTTAGGATCAAATCCTCCCAATGTATGAAACCTCAGAAAACCATTATCATCGATATGGGTAACAATAAACCCTATCTCATCCATATGGGCTGCTACCATAACCTTCTTCCCATCGGGGTTATTTGCACCTTTCTTAATGGCGATTACATTTCCCAAATTATCCACTTTCACTTCATCCACTAGAGGACTTACTTCCTCCACCACCAAGTCCCTTATTCTTTTTTCAAAACCAGGAGCTCCTGCTATTTCACAAACTTGCTTTAAAAGTGCTGTATTGATACTCATATTTAATATTGAAATTTCGTTATGTAATGATAGTTTTCAGCTAGCTGAAAAACAAAAAAGGCCATCAAAACAATGGCCTTTTCAAATATAAAATTTATCTCTTAATTAATAGGCCCTTACGGCCTTTCCTTCTCTAAAATTAACAAAGGATTTATTCACGACCCTCATCCCCCCTGCAGTAGGAAAGTCACCAGTAAAATACCAGTCTCCCAAATGGTCTGGGCAAGACCTGTTAAGGTTTTCTACAGTTTGATAAATCACCTTCACCTCTGCTTTTATCTGATCGGTGGTGATGATCTCAGCAATCTTATTGGATATCTCCTGAGGAGTAAATCTATTGTAAACTTCTTTGACGTAATTTTCCTTTGAGGTCGGATTGGCAACGCACTTCTCATATACCTCATCCAGAATATAGTCCTGACCCGTCTCTTCCAACAACTTCAATGCCGCTCTAAAAGCAATAAATTCTTTCATTTTGGACATATCTATACCGTAGCAATCAGGGAATCTAATTTGAGGGGCAGAAGAAACCACGATGATGCGTTTAGGATTTAATTTATCCAAAGTAGTCAAAATGCTTTTCTCCAAAGTAGTCCCTCTTACAATACTGTCATCCAAAACCACGATAGTATCCACACCTGGACGGATCACTTCATAAGTAGTGTCATAAACATTGGCAACCATCACATCACGGTCATTGTCATTTGTGATGAAAGTCCTTAATTTGACATCTTTGTTCACCAATTTTTCTACCCTTGGACGGAAATTCAACAATTCCTCTATATCTCCCAAATGAGGTTTACCTTCCAATAGTATTTCACGTCTTTTGGTACTCAAATAATCTTCAAGACCTTCAATCAATCCTAAGAAAGCGGTCTCGGCTGTGTTAGGAATATAAGAAAATACGGTATTTTTAAGATCAAAGTCAATTGCTTTGAGAATCTGTGGGATAAGCGCTTTACCCAATTGCTTACGCTCTCTGTAAATATCAGGGTCAGTTCCCCTTGAAAAATAAATCCTTTCGAAGCTACAAGATTTCTTCTCTAATGCTGGAATAATCTCATGCTCTCCATATGAGCCATCCTTGTTCACGATCAAGGCATGTCCAGGCTGAATTTCTTGAATAGCGTTATAATCTATGTTGAAAGCAGACTTGATCGCTGGCTTCTCAGATGCAATTACTACAATTTCATCATCTGCATAATAGTAGGCGGGTCTGATTCCTGAAGGATCTCTCACCACGAAGCTAGCCCCATTTCCAATGATCCCTGCCATGGCATATCCACCATCAAAATCCCTACAAGACCTCCTAAGAATCCTGGCCACATCCAGCTCTCTTTCGATCACTTCCGTAATTTCATGATTCGTGTATTGTCCCTTGTATTTGTTGAAAATCCTTTGGTTCTCTTCATCTACAAAATGACCAATCTTTTCCATCACGGTCACTGTATCTGTTTTTTCTTTTGGGTGCTGGCCAAGCTCAACCAACTTACCAAATAACTCTTCAACATTTGTCATATTGAAGTTTCCCGCCATCACCAAATTCCTACTTCTCCAATTATTTTGCCTCAAAAACGGGTGGCATGTTTCAATACTATTCTCTCCATGCGTACCATACCTTAAATGCCCTAGCCAAACTTCGCCAGAAAAGGCCACATTGTCCTTGATCCAATCAGCATCATTTAACCCATCATCACCGCCTTGTTTCTTCGCTTTTTTGAATTTCTTGGAAACTTTAGCAAAAATTGAGTTAACTGCCTGTGGATCGATCGACCTATACCTACTGATGTAACGGGTTCCAGGCTTGCTATTAATTTTAATGTTTGCAATACCTGCTCCATCTTGCCCTCTGTTGATTTGCTTCTGCATCAAGACATAAAGTCTGTTAGCTGCATACAAAGGGGTTCCATACTTATCAATGTAATATTGAAGAGGTTTGCGGAGCCTGATCATGGCTATGCCGCATTCGTGTTTAATTTGATCGCTCATCGAGTATTAGCAAGTAGTATTTTAAGAGGCAAAGTTACATCTTTTTTATAACTTATACCCATGTTACCTTCTGGATTCACAACCCAAAATCAAAAAGAAAAATTCATTTTCACAAAATTTGAACGCAACAAACTAACAATTAGGTAAACAAAATTTCGCTAAGTAACATGAAACCTATACTTACATCTTCATTTAACCACCACACAGACCATTCATTGCCCCAAAGAGTCATTTTGTAAAACAACAAAAAATGAGCACTAATTCTAATTTAGATCACAAAACTGCCTTATTCCCAAAGGGGGTATTTCTCCAAATTAACTTCCTTACCGAAAAAAAGCTTGGTAGTATTTTCAAAAGATGGGGTATAATCAGAAACCAAAAAACGATCTTTTGCTTTTTCTCCAATATTTAAAAGCCCTTTTTCTTCAAGGTATTTCTTCGTAGCCTCTGCTACCATTTCCGAGCTATCTATCACTTCCACCTTGCCTTGATAGATTCCGTCTATCTGAGGCTTGATCAATGGATAGTGTGTACACCCCAAAATCAAGGCATCTACTCCTTCCAGCTCCTCATCATCCAAGTATGTCTTAATAATCGCTTCGCTAATATCATTATTATGAAACCCTTCCTCAACCATAGGAGCAAGAAGAGGAGTGGCCAGTGCCTTAAATATTATACTTTTATTTATGGCTTCAATTTTATGCCTGTAAACTCCTGAATTTACCGTTTGCTTAGTCCCTATCAGTCCTACTTTCTTTCCCTGATGATGGACTTTTACATATTCCACAACTGGCTCGATTACATCAAAGACAGTAGCCCTTGAAGCCACATAGGCTTTCACCAGCTCGAATGCAGCCGTTGAAGCGGAATTACAGGCTATCAATATCATCTTACAATTGGCCTTGAGCAACACATCAGCTATTTTAACCGAGTAAGCTTGAATAGAAGCAGTACTTTTGTCTCCATAAGGTAAGTGGGCTGTATCGCCAAAATAAATAAGCTGTTCATTGGGCAATACCTTTTTGATGGCCCTAGCTACGGTCAGACCGCCAATTCCACTGTCAAAAATCCCTATGGGAGATGATGCTGTCATGCTATCAATTTAAAAGATGTTCTACTCATTTTACATTACAAAACTATACAAAAAAAGAACCCTCAGGTGCACGTACCTGAGGGTATTTTGCAAGCAAAGAGTTAAATTATTATTTGAATTGATCAAATATAATCATTTATACTACAGGGCAAAAGCCTCTTTAACTGATTTTAAAAATACAAAAACTACTCCACAGACTGTAGACAATCTCCCCAAATCAAAACTAACACACCTTGGAAAAACACCTATTTCAGCGTATTTAAGCATTGGCCTAATTTTAGCAAAACCTATAATCACCTAATAACAAAGCAATTACCCTACACAATCCTTATAGTATGTCTACCAAATTATTCCTGATCGTACTAATCATTCTGACTATTTCTTCCTGTTCAAAATCAGGTAATGACTCCAACAATGATATTTCTGCGATTGCCCGTCAAGTAATTCCTGAAGAAGATCTGCCAAAAAGCATTATCAAAAATTTAAAAAACAACTTAGCATTTGCTGACCTAGAATTGGTTGAAGTGACTAAATCTAAAAGTAATGAGCACCCTATATACGACTTGAAATTTATGGATGAAAGTCACTTTATCATTCGCGCTAAGTTCAACCATGAAGGCAAATTAGTACCTTATGAAACAATCAACCTCAAGATAGCACAGCCTCAAAAGCAATATTTTTCTATTTTTTATTAACCAAATAAAATTATTTTCCATTTACCTATTTTAAAAATTCAAAAAACAGCATTTAAAAAACAATTATCCTGTGAAATATTCACTATAGAAAAATAGTATTAAAAACCAGTTCTTTTTTTTGAAAAGCTTTTCTATTTTATGGTTAATTTAGCGCTTGAAAAGCACGCCAACTCACAAATCTTGAATCCTTTATATCATTTTCGGAATCCCCAATGGGCTTGTCCGTTATGCATAGAAAAAGTAAAAATAATTCAAATTGTGCACTATGGCATAGTTTCAGCTACTCATATTTACCGTTATTCTAAAGTAAACATATGTCCAAGGAAAAGATACTTCTTATAGAAGATGATTTAACATATTCAAAAATCATTAAAAATTTCCTCGAAAAAAACGAGTATGAAGTAGATAAGACGACCAAAATCGCGGAGGCCTTCAACATGATGGAAAAGGCTGCCTACGATCTTGTGATCACTGATTACCGACTTCCTGACGGTACCGGCATGGAGGTATTGGAAAGTATTGTTCATCAAAAAAAGAAAACCAGAGTAATTTTGATTACCAATTACTCAGATATAAGGACAGCCGTCCGTTCTATGAAGTTGGGAGCTTTTGAATATATTTCTAAGCCAGTTAATCCGGATGAATTGTTAGCTACCGTACAAGAGGCTTTGAAATCCACACCTTCCCGGGAGAGTACTGAAATAATTCCATCTAAGCCTAAGAATTCATCTAGTTCCCGATCAACTCTTGCAGAAGACAATAGTCATTATGTGGTGGGTAAAAGTCCTGAAGCGCTTCAATTAGAACAATATATTTCGTTGGTTGCCCCTACAGAAATGAGTGTAGTTGTTTTGGGAGAAAGTGGCACAGGCAAGGAATTTATTTCAAAACGAATTCACGAAAAATCCAAAAGAAGTAATGGGCCATTTGTAGCCATCGATTGTGGCGCTTTATCAAAAGAACTTGCAGGAAGTGAACTCTTTGGGCATGTGAAAGGAGCCTTTACAGGGGCATTAGACAATAAGACAGGACACTTTGAAATGGCTAATGGAGGAACTATTTTCTTGGACGAAATAGGAAATCTAAGCTATGAAGTTCAGATCAAATTGTTACGAGCTATTCAAGAGAGGAAAATAAGAAAAATAGGAGGCACTAAAGATATCCCCATTGATGTAAGAATCATTGTTGCTACCAATGAAGACCTATCCAATGTCGCCAAAAGTGGGGAATTTAGAGAAGACCTTTACCACAGGCTAAATGAGTTTAGTTTAAAATCAAGTCCTCTAAGAGAAAGAGGCGCAGACCTTTTTCACTATTCTGACATCTTTCTTCAAGATGCCAATGAATCTTTGGGCAAATCCATTAAAGGGTTCAACAGCGATGTGAAAGAAATATTTGAGAGATATAGTTGGCCAGGCAATTTAAGAGAGCTTAAGAATATAATTAAAAGAGCTGTATTGCTTTCAAGTGATGATTATATACAAAAAGAAGCTTTACCTGTGGATTTACTTTTACCTGAAAACTCAAGTTCTAATAATTCAGGCACAAAAGATCTAAAGTCTTCATTTGAAGTTCAAGAAAAAGCCATGATCATAAAGACTTTAAACGATGTAAAACACAATAAATCCAAGGCTGCAAAAATCTTAAATATTGACCGCAAAACACTTTACAACAAAATAGAGAAATACGGCATAGACTGATTGAGTTAGCTCATTTGGCTGAGCAACTGATAATCTTCAAGAATCTGATCCAAGACCAATAGGGTTTCATCCTTAATCTTTTCTACCATACCTGCTGCTCCAGAAGTATTCCCTTCCTTGAGGTCATATTCCAAACCCCTAGCCAAAATGCTAGACTTTATCTTTAATTGGCCAAGCCTGCTGCCCAGCTTATGTGCAATTTCCAACAATGAATCCCAATTTTGAGATTGATTGGCCTGGTCGAGTTCAATCAAATCTGTTGAAGTGGTAGTACAAAAATCCAACAAAACCTCTCTCAACATTTCTTCATCGTTCATGCAGAATTTCTTCAGGTCCACTAGGTTGTAACCCTGCCCTTCCGTAATACCATTTTCTGTCTTTGAGGCAGGTACTACGCTGGCCTGTACAGCTTCCAGTTTTAGAATTTTACCTATTTCCTTGATCAAATCATCTTCCTTAAATGGCTTTAAGACAATTTCATCAAAGCCTGCTTCCTCCAGTTGGTCACGTTCTTTTGCAAATACATTGGCCGTAATGGCAATCGCAGGCAAATCTTTATATGCTACTTTGGAGCGCAAAATTCTCAAAGCTTCATAACCACTGACCTCTGGCATTTGGATATCCAGTAAAGCCAAGTCAAATGCTACCTCTTCTAACTCATCCCGCATGGACACTCCTCCCAAATAATCATGCACATGGGCACCGTTGCTCTCCAGCAATAGCTTGGCAAACTTTAAGCCTATTGGATCATCATCCACCAACAATATATTCAAACCTTTAAGATCATAAGAAGTACTGTATTCATCCGCATGTGCAATTTCTGCCTCCACCAACTCAACAGGCACGACGAATTTAATCTCTGTGCCTTCTCCTAATTGACTCTCCAGTTCAATCTTACCTTTGAGCAGATCTAACATCCTTTTGACAATAGCCAAGCCTAAGCCTGTACCGCCGTACCTCCTGTTAATTGAACCATCACCTTGATTAAATTCCTTGAATATATTCTGCTTGAAGTCTTCCGTCATTCCAATCCCCGTATCTGCAACTACTACAGATAAGTACCCTGTTGATTCAAAATTAATTCGGACTTCCACCTTACCTTTTTCGGTAAATTTCATGGAGTTACCAATCAAATTATTCAGTATTTGACTGATTCTCAACTCATCCCCTGAAAGCCACTTATCCTCAGGAAGATCAATCTTCCAGATAAAATCAAGTTGTTTATCTTTTGCTTTCAATTCAAATGAATTTCTTATAGAATTAAAAAGTTGATAAGGGTCAAAAGGGTGATTTTCGATAGCAATCTTACCTGCCTCTAGTTTGGACAAATCCAAAATGTCATTAACAATTCCAGAAAGTGTTTCCGCGGCAAATCCTACCATGTTCACATAATCTTCCTGATCTTTGGTCATGGAAGTCTTTTTAATGGCGTCGTTATACCCTTGAATGGCATGGAGTGGATTACGAATTTCATGGCTCATATTAGCAAGAAAATTCTGTTTGGCCTTCGCAAGATTATCTGAACGCTCTTTGGCTTTTTCTAACTCTACACGATAGCTTTCATCTTTATTGATCTCAGTGAGAATACTATAAATAAAGGCAGAAGAACCCACCACCCCTACGAAAATCAGTACTCCCAATAAGATTGAGACATCAAAGGCCAAATCATACAATGAGTTATTTTTCTGCTTGGCTTCTTGGATGGCATCTTTCTGTAGGTTTGAAATCACAGACTGCGTTTCTTCAATCAGCGCCTTGTTTTTTTCTGTCAATTCTTGTTCTAAATTGGCCAAATTAGATCTCAATCTCTGCTCCTCATAATTGATATCCAACAAAAATTGTTTGACCGTGTACAAAACAGAATCTGATGCAGCACCAATTCCCTGACTTAAAGTATCAGCACTACTTCTTGGTCTGAATTGCTGGAACATATCTCTGAGATTTTCCATCTCAGCTTCTGTCATCAGGTTTGTATTTCGTGAATCAACATTGTTTAACGCCTTTTTCGGAGCTGTATATTCTGAATCTGCCCTATTCGTTCTTCGAATTTTATGATCAAATCGAATCCTTCCCAAACTTTGAAGTCTATTAAGTTCCTCTTGTCTCTTTATTTTTGTCTCTAAATTCTTGAGGGCTTCCTGGCTGAAATTCCTATTGATCAAATTGTTTTTCACGTCCCTTAGACCACTATAAACCGTCACTAGTTCATTGATGTTGAAATTAATCTTTTTCAAATGACTCAGCTCTGCAGTATCATTGGCATACCTTTCGAGATAATCCAACCTTCTTTCAATCAGGTCAATATAATTTTCTGCTACGGTAGTATCTCCGTCTGATTTAAAATTCCCTTTGACTTTATCCAATTGGTAGACATCCGCCAGCAAAGCATTCAACTGATTGAGTCTTTCACTTGGCTCAGAAAGTGTTTCGACAGTATTCAACAGTTTGTCTAAGCTGAAATAGGTAATCGCGCTTACGCTCATGACCAAAATAATGGCCAACAAAAATCCTACAACTACTTTTCTTCTTGCTTTATGGGTGGTTTCTGGTTTCTTCACAATATCCTGAATTTCAGCAAAGTTCTACACAAAAACAATACCAGCAGAGATCATAGTTAAAGGTCAGCAAACACCTCTTCAGTAACTGCCTCAAAAGCACAATAAGCTACATAAAAAGAGAAAGGAATGGTCACCAAAACACCTACAAAAAATAATATCCCGATCAGGTTAATCAGAATCAATAATAAAACAAACAGAAAAAACTTCCACCATTTCACTGTCACTAGCCTCCTACTATACTCCATAGACTCCCAAAAATCCAAACCTGCGAAAATATGAAGCAGGATTGCAAAGCAATACCCCACCAATAAATATACTCCCGGAATCACTAAAAGTAATATCCCAATACTTACCAAAATCTGACCTATTAACCAAATTAAAATTATGGGTATATAGTATCTAAACCCCTGAAAAAAGTCAGGATATATTACAGGATCACCATGCTTCAACTTATTGGCTACTAAATAGAACCCTGAAAACAGAGGCCCAGCCAAGAATACACTGAAAAGCACAGCATACTCCTTGAAATAAATCAAAAACAATAATTCCAGTGAAATGATAAATGCGGTGTATCCAACCGAAAAGAGAGGTTTTATCTTAAATAGCTCCCATCCATTCCTGAAAGCTTCTTCTATATCAAAATCATAGCCCTTGGCTATCAGTTGATTGATTTTTTGTTTATTCATATGTTGGAATCAAAATAAAATACACGGACTTCCCGTGTATTTTATCGTCTTTTATCTGCAGGCAATTAAAGCTAACCGCTTTTATTATTTTGTTATGGCACCTAAGATATCATGTTTAGTAATAATGTGAATTTGATGTAAATCATCCCTAACCAACACCGCCTTATCCTTATCCACCATAGAAGAAAGTACATCCAAGGTACTATCGAGGGCCACGAACTTCATTGAATCCTCCATCACCTCCTCAACTGTTGCATCTTTCAGATTTGGTTTGACAATAATTTTACTCAAAAGCTTATTATCCGTGATACTACCGATCACTTGGCCATTGTCCATCACTGGTATTTGAGACACGCTTTTCTCATTCATAAGCTCTATGGCACTTTTTACCTTATCTCCTTTTTGAGCTACCACTAACTCATAGCTTCCATTTCTACTTGTGATTATATCTCTGGCTGTCCCAAAGCTAGTGTCTTCAAGGAAGCCATGATTTCTCATCCAGTCATCGTTATATATTTTCCCCAAATAACGCGTACCATGGTCTGGCAATATAATCACCATCACATCATCTTCCTTCAGGTTTTCTTTGGCGTATTCTAGAGCTCCATGAACGGCAGAACCACATGACCAACCCACAAACAAACCCTCTTCCCTTGACAATCTTCTGGTCATTACCGCAGCATCCTTGTCTGTCACTTTCACAAAATGGTCAATCACAGAAAAATCAACGTTCTTGGGTAAGATATCCTCCCCTATCCCTTCTGTTAAATAAGGGTATATTTCATTTTCATCAAACTCTCCCGTTTCTTTGTATTTTTTAAAGACAGAACCATAAGTATCGATTCCCACTGAGATCACATTAGCATTTTGTTCTTTGAGGTATTTAGAAGTACCACTCATTGACCCTCCTGTACCTACACCTGCTGCGTAATGGGTGATTTTGCCTTCAGTATCTTTCCAAATTTCTGGCCCAGTGGTTTCATAATGCGCCTTCCAATTGGACAGGTTATCATATTGATTGGGGTAAAAGGAATTCGGTATGTCGTTGTTTAGTTTTTTTGCCACTGAATAATAAGACCTAGGGTCATCAGGAGACACATTGGTAGGACATACCACTACCTCTGCTCCCATAGCTTTCAGCACATCTATTTTTTCTTTGGATTGCTTGTCCGCCATGGTAAAAATACACTTGTATCCTTTGGCTATTCCTGCCAAGGCAAGCCCCATTCCGGTATTTCCACTGGTTCCTTCAATAATGGTACCTCCTGGCTTGAGCAATCCTTCTTTCTCTGCATCCTCGACCATTTTGATGGCCATCCTGTCTTTCATAGAATTACCAGGGTTAAAATATTCCACTTTTACGTAGATCTGGCCTTTGATACCTTTATTGACTTTATTCAAACGGATCAAAGGAGTATTTCCAATGGTTTCTATGATGGAATTATAAATCATATCTATTAGGGTTATTTGTTAGCAATTTACAAATATTTTTCACTTCAAAAGACAAGCCTTTTTTTCCTTTAAAACATTCGTTCTGGCAAAAAATTTCCCATAAAACAAAAAAAGGAATGACCGTTAATTTACAGTCACTCCTTTTGCTCATATTTTATAGCTCATTTTATTTCACTCCTGCAAGAAGGTAGAGCACAGCCATCCGGACTGCGACACCGTTCTCAACCTGATTGAGAATAATAGAATGTTCACTGTCCGCTACATCGGAATTAAGCTCCACGCCTCTATTGATAGGTCCTGGGTGCATAATGACAATTTCCTTGTCCAGCTGATCCAACATCTTCTTATCCACCCCATAATAAAGTGAATACTCGCGTAGGGAAGGGAAATATTTGATTTGTTGTCTCTCCAATTGGATCCTAAGGACATTGGCTACATCGCACCACTCTAATGCTTTTTTCACATCATATTCCACTTTCACTCCTAAACTGGAAATGTATTTGGGAAGCAAAGTCACCGGGCCACAAACCATTACTTCTGCTCCCAGCTTCTGTAAGCAGAATATATTGGAAAGTGCTACTCTTGAATGCAAAATATCTCCAATAATCGCTATCTTTTTGCCAGCCACATCACCCAATTTTTCCCTGATGGAAAAGGCATCCAACAATGCTTGGGTAGGGTGCTCATGTGTCCCATCTCCTGCATTGACGATATTGGCACTAATATTCTTTGAAAGGAAATGGGGTGCTCCAGGGCTGCTATGCCTCATCACCACCATGTCCACTTTCATACTTAGGATATTGTTGACAGTATCCACTAAGGTCTCCCCTTTTTTTACCGAACTATTACTGGAAGAAAAGTTGATAACGTCCGCAGAAAGCCTTTTCTCTGCTAGTTCAAAGGAAAGTTTTGTTCTAGTGGAGTTTTCAAAGAAAACATTGGCAATGGTGATATCCCTTAAGGAAGGCACCTTTTTGATCGGGCGATTGATAACATCTTTAAAATTGTCAGCAGTTTCGAAAATCAACTGGATATCATCTGCTGTTAATCCTTTGATACCCAATAAATGTTTGGTACTTAGCTGTTGCATCCTTAGCTTTTAACTTCTTTTTCTGTTATCCAAATCGCATCTTCAGAGAAGCCCTGAGAAGCCCATTCCACACTTACATACTGACTTTCCAAGGTATTTACCTGTCTTCCAAAGTAATTAGGAATCACGGGATAATCCCTTGTATATTTCCGGTCAATCAAGACCATTAACTCTACTTTTTTGGGTCTTCCAAAAGCAATCATCGCATCCATAGCCGCTCTTACAGACCTTCCTTTAAAAAGGACATCATCCACAAGAACCACTTTCTTGTTTTCTATTAAAAAATTGATTTTTGTCTCGTTGGCTTTCAGAGGAATATCCCTTCTTCGAAAATCATCCCGATGAAAAGTGGCATCTAAGTAACCAGAAGGCACATCATGACCGCTGATTTCCTTTAGCCTCTTAACTATCTTGTCCAACACCAAAGTCCCTCTGGGCTGTAAACCCAATAAAACCGTATTGTCAAAATCATCGTGATTTTCAATCAACTGATGACAAAAACGATCTATGGTTATGGCAATTTGCTTTTGATCTAAGACGAGTCTTTTTTGCATAGCTGTGATTTGAGCACAAATATAAAAATAAATTATAAGCAGCCTTCGATGAAAGCATTATTAATGCAACCTCTTTCTAATCCTTCCTCTCCCCAAAATCTCGTCTATACCAATTAACCCCTTATTCATTCTATCATTGGCTTTTCACTTGGTGTAGCCTTTATCTTTGTCAAGAAAAATGTCTCCCTTGTATCTTCTTTTCCTGATTCATTAAGGTACCTTACTTTTTGTTTACCGGATAAAAGAAAATAATTATCATACCACCAGCTTAATGAAAGACTTTCATCTTGGGTCTCTTTTATCCTTTCATCCTCATCGAGCAAACCCAAGTCAAACTCTTTATTGGCATATTGGACTTCTCCATCTTCAAGGTAGCACAGCATCAACTTGTCCTCATCGAGATACATATAAAAAAGGTTTCTTCCGTCAAAACTGACCTCTCCAAACTTACCTGGGCTGGTAGTCACATAATCGTCTAGTGAGAGTGTATTGTCCCAGATCATCTCTCCCCTACCGTCCAAAAGCACAAATTGCGCGGCCATGAATTTGTATTCATTACTGGAGGTTGGATCAGGCATACCAGAATAATACCATGGATATCCACCATTCATCACCCTATTCCTCATACTCAAAGGAGCATAGCGATAAAAATCACTGGAATACATCATATCTCTTGGAGAAAACCTTCCCGAGCTGGTTAAAAAGTAGTCATTGTAAATTAAAAAATAATCATTCCCTGCTACCACCTCCCTAGTCACTAAACTATTGGGGATGGTAATATTTTTATCCTTTTCTACAGCTTTCTCCAAAGAGCGCTCTCTTCTTTCCTGCTGTTTCTCCGGTAAGTAATTATAGAAATTCTGAAAATCAGTTAGATTATAGAATATGTTTTCATACTCTCCAAATTCATTGATTTTAGAAAAATAAATTCCTCTATTGGGTTCTCTTTTCCTTTCTCCATATGGCCCAATAAGCACTTGATTATAATTCTGAATTGGGGTAAGCACTCCTTCTACAATTTCCAAATCTGGCCTATCTTCTGGCTCCACCTTTACTTCCCGTAATTTGTTCCCTTCAATATCAAAAGTCATTAATGACAAGCTCCGTTGTTTCAAACGGTCTCTTTTACTTACCAAAACATCAAAGACCTTAAGCTCCTCATCTTTTCTCAATTGCAGAATACTGACTTCATTTGCGTAAACCCCTTGGACTGTAAACACAC
Organism: Echinicola sp. 20G; assembly: GCF_015533855.1. Taxonomy (GTDB): domain Bacteria; phylum Bacteroidota; class Bacteroidia; order Cytophagales; family Cyclobacteriaceae; genus Echinicola. The sequence continues at coordinate 5,759,369 of NZ_AP024154.1, forward strand.
TCTTACTCTCTGTATCGAATACCTGAATCGCTGGTCTATAATCCATTACTCCCATCAGGATTGCTTTCTTGTCCATCACCAAAAACTCCTGAAGTTCCATATCCAGAATATTCTCTATAGGCACCTCCCTTAAAGCTTGGTTAACCAAATTGATTTCATATACTACTTTCTCAGAGGCAAATGATTCCCCTTTCTGAAACAACAAGTACAAGTAATCTCCATCAAGGTCAAAACCAGTCATATCAAAATAATCCTTAACCGGAAATTCAAAAACCTTTGAAGCATTCAATTGCCTGTCCGTCGTAAAGTACTGGATCCGTTGCTGTAGGCTATAACCTCTTTCAGCTTTGGTCCTGAATGAAATTGTACCTTCTTGTGTGGGCAACACGATATAATCGTAATCATCCCATTCAGAAGGAACTTCTATCCTTTGAACAACTTGGACTTGGGCAATTGTCATTTGAAAAGCACAGCAAAAACCAAAAAATAAAACTATAATTTTATTCATTTGTGATCTCATCTTTCTAACTTGATTGTCCCATAAGATAAGGCTTATGATTTTATTTTAAAACAATTATTACGGACATTTGCCGCTACCTAAAACGCAAATAACAAGAAAGCTTTGGACAATAAAAACATCACCAAAATACTAAAGTTAACTTCCCAATTGATGGAACTGCATGAGGAAAATGCCTTTAAAATCCGCAGCTATACCTCAGCCATTTACTCTATCGACCAAGGAAACATTAGCCTTGAAGGGCTAAGCAAAGATGAGCTTCAAAAAATCAATGGAATTGGAAAAAGCATTGCTGAAGTCATTGAACAACTGCAACAGACAGGAACACACCAATATCTTGATGAACTATTGGACAAAACGCCCAAAGGCTTACTCGAAGTACTTGAAATAAAAGGTTTAGGACCAAAAAAAATCAAAGTTCTTTGGAAAGAACTAAACATCACCTCCGTCCATGAATTGTTAGAAGCATGCCAAGCTGGAGAGGTAGCCAAAATCAAGGGCTTTGGTGCCAAAACGCAAGAGGGTATCATTCAGTCTCTGGAGTACATGGAGTCCAACAGAGGAAAATGGCACTATGCGGATGCTGAGCCAGAGGCAATTGCCATTCAGGAAAAACTGGAAGGGTTATTTGGTAAGGAAAACATCGCTATCACAGGTGATTTTGCCAGGAAGGCTGAAATTATTGAAAGGCTAGAATGGATCATCAATACGGATCAACGCAAAGAAACTTTTGATAAAATAGATCAGCTTGAAGCAATCGAGAAAAACAAAAAGATTTCCAGCCCCTTTACTTGGAGAGGAAAAACAAAAGAGAAAGAACTGGAAATAGTTTTCTTTGCGGCAAGCAACAGTTCTTTTGTCAGTGAACAATTACTCAGAACCGGAAGCCGGTCTCACTTATTAGCTCCAATTGATAATGAGCAAACCTTGGGCAGTTTCTTTAAGTCTAAGTCTTTCTCTTCTGAAAAAGAGGCTTACCAAGAAGCTGGCCTACCCTATATCCTACCAGAGCTTAGAGAAGGTCAATTTGAAATAGCCTTGGCCAAAGAAGATAAACTTCCGCTACTCCTTGAAGAAAGTGACCTAAAAGGCATCCTCCACAACCACTCTACCTACAGTGATGGCAAACATACCCTGAAGGAAATGGCCCTTTATTGTCAAGAATTGGGATATGAATATTTAGGCATCAGTGACCATAGCCGCACAGCTTCTTATGCTGGTGGTTTGGACATAGAAAAAGTAGAAAAGCAGCAGGAAGAGATCAAAGTCTTAAACAAAGAGCTGGCCCCTTTTAAGGTTTTCAGCGGAATAGAAAGTGATATTCTTCCTGATGGTAATTTGGATTATCCTGATGAAGTATTGGCTTCATTCGACTTTATCGTCTCATCTATCCACAGCAGTCTGAACATGACCAGAAAAAAAGCTACTGCTAGGTTAATCAAAGCCATTGAAAACCCTTACACTACCATCCTAGGACATCCAACTGGCAGACTTTTGCTGAGAAGAGAAGGATACCCCATTGATCACAAAGCAATCATAGATGCTTGTGCTGAGAATAAGGTAGTCATAGAAATCAATGCCAACCCGTGGCGCCTTGACCTTGACTGGAGATGGGTTCATTATGCTATGGAAAAAGGCGTCAAGCTTTCCATTAATCCGGACGCCCACGAAAAGAAAGGGTACTTCCATATGAAATACGGTGTACTGGTAGGCAGAAAAGGAGGGCTGACCAATGAAATGACCCTCAACGCGATGACCTTGAAAGAGATCGATGAATATTTTTCAAAACGGAAAAACGACATTAAAAAATAAATAGCAGTTATGAGTTGGATGGACAAGGATGCAGGAAAATTGCTGCAAAGGTCGTTTGTCATTGGGTTAGTGGGCATTTTGCTTTGCCTTATCCCAATGGCCAATGCAATCTTAACTTTTATGGATCAAGAAAAGCTCTTTTTCCTGAATGGTTTTGGTTTGGGAGCGCAATTGGTAGCGCTAAGCATGGCGGTGTTGGTATTGAGAAAAAGAAAGGTTGATCAAGAACATCAGGAAAAAGCCAAGAGGATGATCATTACATTAGGGGTATCCCTGCTGTTTTTCATCCTAAATCGTTAAAAAATAAAAAGAGAGCTCGGACATAGCTCTCTTTTTTTGTAAAAAAATGGCTGAAATAACTCTATGCTTTTTTAACATTTATAGCATTCAATCCTTTTTTTCCTTCTTTGACGTCATATGATACTTTGTCATTCTGTTCGACTTTGTCTACAAGCCCTGTTGCATGAACAAAGACATCATTTTGGGATTCATCGTCTATAATGAAACCGAATCCCTTAGCTTCATTGTAAAATTTCACTTTTCCGGTAAGCATAATAATTAAAATTGTTAGTGGTTAATTGAATACTTAAAGTAAAAATATTCGTCCAAAAAACAAATATGTTTTTTTAGTATCTTATGAACATGAAAAAATTAGTTATTTATCGACACGCCAAATCTTCTTGGGACAATCCCTTTTTGGAAGACCATGCTAGACCATTGGCAGAACGTGGTTTAAGGGATGCACCAAGAATGGCCCAGAGACTAAAAAAGAAAAAGATATTTCCGGATTATATGCTTTCATCAGATGCTGAAAGAGCAAAATCCACCGCCTTGATTACAGCAGAGAACCTCCACTTTCCAAAGAAACAGATTAAACTCACTCGAGATCTCTATCATGCTTCTTCACACAACATTCTTCAGTGCTTACATCAAATCCCCAACACGAATGACGTCGCCTTTATCTTTGGCCATAATCCGGGATTCAATGAACTGATTGAAGACTTGGGAGGCACTATCGACAACCTCCCCACCTGCGGCCAATTCGGATTTACTTTCAATACCGAGTACTGGAAAAACATCAGTCCAGCCAATGCCAGTTTTTGGTTTGTAGATTATCCCAAGAACGAGAGCTAAAAATCTCTTACATCCTGAAGTACTTCTGTAAACTCGTCCAAATGGTCTATTAAATAGAGTACTTTTTCCGCTACCACTTCGGGAGAACTTAATTCATCGTTTGCTTTAAAATCCTTAAACTTTTTCAACCCACTGAAATTCTCTTGATCAGCCGATCTAATATCTGCCTGCATAGGGGTATCGACGATCCCTGGTGACAAAGCATAATAGTTGATTCCAAAACCCTTTAGATCACTTTCCACTTGGGCCACACCGGTCATTCTATTGAGAGCTGCTTTTGAACTACAGTAACCTGACCAACCGTCGACATCCTTACTGGCCGCTCCTGATGAGATATTGATCACCAGCTTTTCACACTTTTGATCATGGTATTTTCTCACATATTCGTTTATTAAAATGGCCGGGGCTACCACATTTACGGCATTGATCTTTGCAATTCCTGTTGGATCCAATTTGCCCAAAGGCCCAATTTCTCCTATCCATCCTGCATTATTGATCAGAACTATTCTGTCAAAATCTCCAACAGGAAAAATGGAAGGCAATTCTTTGATTAAACCTGTCGTATTCGCCAAATCCAATTCAAAATGTGTAAAACCATCACCTGACTCCATCGTTGACCTAGAAATCCCAACAACCTGATTTTTCTCACTTTCAACCAATTCGTCCAAAAGGGCTTTCCCTAAACCCTTGCTACAACCCGTTAAAACATAAAGGCTTTTCATGGCACTAATTATAGTTAATAAAAAAGGAGGCAACTTGCCTCCTTCTATTTTTGATTATAAAATGTATTGCGATAAATCCCTGTTTTTCACTAAAGAACTTAGCCTTTCATCTACCATCTCTTTGGTGATCATGATCTTGGAGTTGGCCTGAATGGTATCAGGCACTTCAAACAAGAAGTCATTGAGTAAATGGCTCATCACAGTATGTAATCTCCTTGCCCCAATATTTTCAACTTCCTCATTGATCTTAAAAGCGATCCTGGCTATTTCCTCAATGGCCTCATCAGTATATTCAAGATGTACCTCTTCTGCTCCAAATAATGCCTGGTATTGCTTTGTAAGGGCATTTTTTGGTTCTTTCAAAATCCGGGTAAAGTCATTCTGAGAAAGACTATCTAGTTCTACCCTAATCGGAAAACGTCCCTGCAATTCAGGGATCAAGTCAGAAGGCTTGCTCACATGGAATGCTCCAGCCGCAATAAAGAGAACGTGATCAGTATGCACCAAACCATATTTGGTATTTACTGCACTTCCCTCCACGATTGGCAACAAATCCCGTTGAACACCTTCCCTACTTACATCAGGGCCTCCACCGCCTTTTCCGCTCTTGGAAGCTATCTTGTCCACCTCATCAATGAAGATTATTCCATTGTTCTCAGCCAAGAAAATGGCCTCTTCTTTAACCTCATCAAAATCAATCAATTTGGAAGTCTCTTCTTCCATCAAAATTTTGCGGGCTTCGGCAATGGTCACTTTTCTTTTCTTGGTCTTTTTGGGCATCATCCCACTGATCATGTCCTGAAGGCCGGCCATGCTGGCATCATCCATCATTCCATTACCAATCATCCCTACTCCCACTGGAGAGGATTGCTTGACATTGATCTCTACTTTTCTTTCTTCCAATTCTCCATTTTTGAGCTTCTCTCTGAAACGTTCTCTGGTCTTTTCGTTTAGCTCTTGCTCAGAAGCTTTCTCTGGATCAAACTCTCCGTTGCTATTTGCTCTGGAAGTATTGAAAGAAGGAGTTTTCACAGGTGGGATCAAGATATCCAATAAAATATCCTCTACATTTTCTACCGCCTTTTCTTTTACCTCTTCGTTTTTGTTTTCTTTTACCAAGTTGATGGACTGTTCTACTAGGTCCCTCACCATACTCTCTACATCACGCCCTACATATCCCACTTCTGTAAACTTGGAAGCCTCCACCTTGGTAAAAGGGGCATTGGCCACTTTGGCTAGCCTCCTGGCAATTTCCGTTTTACCTACACCGGTAGACCCAATCATAAGAATATTGTTAGGGACAATATCTTTTTGAAGGTCGCTTTTCACCATCATCCTCCTGATTCTATTTCTCAGTGCAATGGCCACATTTCTCTTAGCATCTTTTTGCCCAATTATATATTTGTCCAATTCATGGACAATTTGTTTTGGTGTCAAATGATTAATTTCTTTCATAATATCTTTCGGTCAGGAAATCAGATTGACTGACTTCGATTATCTTCTTTTCTTTAAACCCACTAACTCATAAAACATGCCAGCAAGTGGATAGTTCAAACTAGATTGTTTGGGTTTTATTTGTGCTAACCTTATAAGCTGTTTACCTCAAATTAAATCAGCTTGAAAATGGTTCTTTAAGTAACACTTTTCTGATCAACTCTTAAAAAAATAACCGGCAACATTTTTATAATCAATGCTGCCGGTTTTATACTAAATTTTAAACTTCCACTGATTTGGATGATTCTTCAAATGTAAACTTCAAAGGATCATCTACTTTAGAATTCATTAAGGAAATTTCCAAAACCTCATCCACATTATCTACAAAATGGAATGTTACCCCTTTCACATATTGTTCATCAATTTCCTCAATATCTTTCTGGTTGCGTTTGCAGAGAACAATCTCCTTGATTCCCGCTCTTTTGGCAGCAAGTATTTTCTCTTTAATCCCCCCAACAGGCATTACTTTTCCTCTCAAAGTAATCTCACCAGTCATTGCTAGTTTGGCTTTCACTTTTCTTTGAGTATATAAAGATGCCAAAGCTGTTAACATCGTAATCCCAGCTGAAGGACCATCTTTTGGTACTGCTCCAGCAGGAACGTGAATATGAAGGTCGTATTGATCAAAGATTCGGCTATCTATTCCATATTTGTAAGCCTTGGACCTTAAGTAGGAAATGGCAGTCATGGCTGATTCTTTCATCACATCACCTAATTGACCGGACAGGGTTAGTTTCCCTTTTCCTTTGCTCAAAGAGGATTCAATAAAGAGGATTTCTCCACCAACTGATGTCCATGCCAAGCCCGTAACCACTCCGGCCACACTGTTGTCTTGGTACATTTCTTTATCAAAAACTTCACCACCCAAAATTTTTCTCACCATGGCTGCTGTGATTTTCTTTTGGTACTCCTCCTCCATTGCAATGGATTTGGCCACATTCCTGATAACTGTACCCAACTGCCTTTCCAAATTTCTTACGCCAGATTCCCTGGTATAATCTTCTATCACTTTTACAATAGCCGCTTTATCGAAAGAAATATCCTTGGCTTTTAATCCATGTTCTTTTCGTTGCTTTGGAATAAGGTGCTTTTTGGCTATTTCCACTTTTTCTTCCATGGTATAACCCGTCACCTCAATCATCTCCATCCTGTCCCTCAAAGCAGGCTGGATAGTCTCCAATGAATTGGCGGTAGCGATAAACAACACTTTGGAAAGGTCATAGTCTACTTCGAGGTAATTGTCTACAAATGCCTTGTTTTGCTCAGGGTCAAGCACCTCCAAGAAAGCGGAAGAAGGATCCCCTCTGAAATCTGAGCTCAGTTTATCGATCTCATCCAATACATAAACAGGGTTGGATGATTTGACTTTCTTCATATTCTGGATAATCTTTCCAGGCATGGCACCAACATAGGTCTTTCGGTGACCTCTGATCTCTGCCTCATCATGCAAGCCTCCAAGAGACATCCTCACATATTTTCTTCCCAATGCCTTGGCAATGGACTTGCCCAAGGAAGTTTTCCCAACACCAGGAGGGCCATAAAGGCATAAAATCGGGCCTTTCAAATCTTGCTTGAGCTTTAGCACAGCCAAATACTCAATGATTCTATCTTTAACTTTTTCAAGGCCATGATGCTCCTTATCCAAGATATCTTTGGCTCTCCTCAAGTCAAAATTATCCTCGGTAAACTCATTCCACGGCAAATCAACCATCACTTCTGCATAATTCAATGCAATCGGATATTCAGCAGCAGATGGATTTATCCTCAACACTTTGTCCAGCTCTTTTTCAAAGTGCTTCCCTACTTCTTCTGGCCACTGTTTATTTTTACCCCTCGCACGCAATTCTTCCACTTCTTTCTCAGGTCCCTCTTCACCTAGTTCGGTTTGAAGCACCTTCATCTGCTGTCTTAGGAAGTAATCTCTTTGCTGCTGGTCGATATCAGTATGAACCTTCTTGTGAATCTCACTTTTCAGCTCCAACATCTGGATATCCTTCATCATAAATTCAAGCAGCAAGGTTGCCCTATCCACTCCATCATTGATCTCTAGCAATTTTTGCTTGGACTCAACAGGAGCAGTAATATTGGATGAAAGGAAATGCGTCAAAAAGGCCGTATTATCAATGTTGTCCAAAGCCACCTGGGCTTCTCTAGGAATATCGGGATTTAATTGCAAGATCTTGGCTGCGGCATCTTTAAGCGATTCTTCCAAAGCCTGAATCTTTTTGTTTCCCTCTGGAAAAGTTTCCTCCAGGTACTCTACTTTCGCCTGGAAATAGGGATCTTCGGTAATGGTTTCCTTTATCTTGAAACGCTTTTTCCCTTGGATGATAATGGTCGTATTGCCATCAGGCAAAACAATCATTTTAACAATCTTTGCGATGGTCCCTACATGATAAATATCATCCCAAGAAGGATCATCATTATTTGGATTGATCTGGGCGCAAACCCCGATCATTTTATCTCCCTTCTGAGCTTTTTTAACCAACTTGATGGAGCGCTCTCGTCCCACTGTAATCGGAATAACTACACCAGGGAAAAGTACTGTATTTCGAACTGATAGAATGGGAATCTCCTCAGAATAGCTCTCAAGTTGTGATTGGTCCGCTTCTTCATCATCAGTGATCAAATGGATCAAATCCCCTTCGCTCGCAAAATCACCCATGATCAATGATTGGTATAATGGACTGTCGTTTTTATTCATATAGAGAATGACTGTAATTTTGTCATATTTAAATTTAAAATAAAAGAAGAACCTTGAATTAACAAAGGTTCTTCTACTAAACTCAATGGATATGCCAATGTCAAAAAAGGTACAAAATGGCAGTGTTTATCGAATGTTTTAGCCTCCAGTAAATAACTTCAGGATATCATTCCCAATGGCAAACACCATCAGGGCCAACAATAACACCATTCCTACTTTCTGGGCATTCTCCAAGAATTTCTCTGATGGACTTCTACCAGAAATCATTTCGTATAACAAGAACACAACATGACCACCGTCCAATGCAGGAATTGGCAATAAATTCATAAAGGCAAGGATCATGGATATCAAGCCTGTGATACTCCAAAACTTCACCCAATCCCAACTGCTGCCATAAATCTTGGCCATTCCAATAGGACCACTGACATTTTTAGTAGATACCTCTCCGGTAAACATTTTACCTAAAGCACGGGCATTAACAATCACTACACTAAAGGCCTTCTCTGTGCCTTTCGCTATCGATTCATTAAAACTATAACTCTTTCTTACAGGCTCGATCAAAGGGTTAACAAGTACTCCAATGGTTCCGTCTTCATAAACATCTATTTCCCCTTCCTTCACTTGACCGTTTCGCTCGTAAGTAAGATCAATTTGCTTGGAAGAATACTCCTCAAGCTTCTTCTGGAAGTCAGTAAAATACCTCACTTTTTCTCCATTCACTGCCAATACCTTGTCCCCTTCTTGCAAACCTAGCTTAGCTGCATGGGTTCCTTTTACCGACTCCATCACCACAAAAGGCACACCTATATCAATAAAATTGGACATGGCCTCTTGATTGGAAAATGAATTGATAAAACCTCTAGGTATTTTTATTTTGATGATCTCACCGTCACGGTCTACCGTGTAGTAACCATTTTCGCTCAACAAAACATCCGCATTGGACAAATCAGACAAACTTTCGTAGGTATGCCCGTTTACTTCAAGAACTTTATCTCCGTCCTGAAAACCGATTTGCTGTCCAATATCATACGCCACTATCCCATGTTCAATCACTTGGTCTCTGGAAAAATAGGTTTCTCCACGGTCATAGGTCAAAGCGATAAAGATGATGATCCCTGTAATCACATTAACAATAATCCCTCCAAGCATCACTATCAATCTTTGCCAAGCTGGCTTAGCCCTAAATTCCCAAGGCTGTGGTTCTGAGGCCAACTGTTCAGTATCCATGGACTCATCCACCATTCCTGATATTTTAACAAATCCACCAAGAGGGATAGCCCCCAATGAATACTCTGTCTCTCCATACTTAAACCCTACAATTTTCGGAGGAAAACCAATGGAAAATTTTTCTACTCTCATGCCAAACAGCTTCGCTGCCAACATGTGCCCCCCTTCATGCAACCCAACCAAAATAGAGAGTCCCAGCAATAGCTGGCCCACCATAATCAAAGTATCCATACTTTATTTTTTAAACTTTATAATTTCTTCTGTTACAATTCTTGCCTTTTTGTCAGTATCGACAAAGTCCTGTAAGGCAGGATGACTGACAAATTCCACTTTTTCCATTGCTTTTGCAATAATATCGGACATTTCTAAGAACCCGACCTGATCTTGCAAAAACGCGGCCACAACCACCTCATTGGCAGCATTGAGTACACAAGGCGCATTGCCTCCCCTCTCCAATGCGTCGAAAGCCAATTGGAGGTTCCTAAATGTTTTTAAATCTGGCTTCTCAAAATCCAAAGAAGGATATTGCATAAAATCAAACCTTGGGAAATCGGACACTAATCTGTCCGGATATGACAAGGCAAACTGAATGGGAATACGCATATCAGGTAACCCGAGTTGTGCCTTGATACTACCATCTTCAAATTGAATCAAAGAATGCACGATAGATTGGGGATGCACCACCACCTCAATCTGATCAGGTCTAACTCCGAATAGCCATTTTGCCTCAATCACTTCCAAGCCCTTGTTCATCATGGAGGCAGAATCGATGGTAATCTTGGCACCCATATCCCAATTGGGATGCTTTAAGGCCTGCTCCTTGGTAACATCCTGCAAAGAGGCACTATCACGTCCTCTAAACGGCCCACCTGAAGCGGTCAGAATCAGTTTCTCAATTGGATTATGGAACTCCCCTACTAAACATTGAAATATTGCGGAATGTTCTGAATCAACGGGATAAATATTTACACCTTTTTCCCTAGCCAACTGCGTAATTAGCTCCCCAGCCACGACCAAAGTCTCTTTATTGGCCAAAGCGATTTGCTTACCCGCATTGATGGCACTTATCGTAGGCAACAAACCTGAATACCCTACCAACGCAGTAAGCACAACATCAATAGTATCCATTTCAACCACCTGGGCCAAGGCTTTCTCCCCTGCATAAACCTTAATATAATGAGGATCCAATGCCGTTTTGAGCTTCTTATAATGAGACTCATTTGCAATGACCACAGCATTAGGGGTAAACTCTATGGCCTGCTGAATCAATAAATCCACATTATTCTGGGCTGTCAGCACTTCCACCTCAAAGCGGTCATCATGATTTCTCATCACTTCCAAAGCCTGGGTACCGATACTGCCCGTAGATCCCAGCAGTGCTACTCTTTTCTTACTTGACATTGATGTCTTTATTTCTCTGCAATAGAGACTTTTTGTCTCCTCTTTTAACTCAAAGCTATCTTATTAAGCTGACAAATTTACAAGCTTAAAAGACTTTTCCTTTGTTTTTTGCCACTTTTTCACCTTCAGCCTTTCTGGCATTTCCTTGGAGAGGCCTAAAGTAGTTAAATTGTATTATGGTTTGCATTACGAGCGTTCTGATTCATGGTTCAGTGCCAGTTTATTAAAAAATGTTAAACAGAAGATCGTAATAAAAATTTAGACGTAAATTGATCTAAAAAATTAGTCTCATGCAAAAAAGCTTAACTACTTTCATTTTGGCCTTTGTTGCCGGACTGTTGGGAGCCTGGGCGTATCAGCAGTTATTCACTCATGACAATTTATCCAATTTAGAGACCTCTTCTGGTCAAACATACTCTTCCCAGCAAGTTCACAATTATACGGAAGAAGAGATTAAGCCCAAGCCTTCCATGGTTCAAAACAATCCACCAACTTCTTTTGTAGAAGCGTCGGAAAAAAGCACCGAGTCGGTCGTTTTTATAAAGAACTTTTCCGGAACCGACTATAGAAGGTATAGCATGTTTGACTTCTTTTTCGGTCCTCAAGGAGGCTCAAGCCAACGCGTTAGTACAGGATCTGGGGTTATTTTCAGCCAAGATGGCTATATCATCACCAATAACCATGTGGTTGAAAATGCCGAAACATTAGAGGTAATCCATCATAAAAAAACTTATCAAGCCAAACTCATAGGCACGGACCCTAATACTGATATTGCCGTACTGAAGATTGAGGCTGAAGAGCTTCCGGCTATCCAAAAAGGCAGTAGCAGAGACCTTAAAATTGGGGAATGGGTCATTGCAGTCGGCAATCCTTTCAACCTTACTTCGACCGTAACGGCCGGAATTGTTTCTGCCAAAGAAAGACAAATCAACATTCTTGGAGGAGATTTCCCATTGGAATCTTTTATCCAAACAGATGCTGCCATTAACCCTGGAAACTCTGGTGGAGCCCTGGTCAATGTCAAAGGGGAATTAGTTGGCATCAACACTGCCATTCTTTCCAGGACCGGCTCTTACACTGGTTATGGGTTTGCTGTGCCTGTGGATATTGCCTCTAAGGTTGCCAATGACCTGATCAAATTTGGTGAAGTACAGAAAGCCATCCCTGGTATTGAAGCAGTAGAAATCACCCCTGAATTAGCCAAAGAAATGGATCTTGAGTCCTTAGATGGTGTGGTGGTCACCCATGTTATTAGAGGTGGCGCTGCAGACCAAGCTGGCATAGCAGTAAAGGATGTCATTAAAGGTGTAGATGGTATTAAAGTTACCGGAAAGGGAAGTTTTGAAGAAGCGCTTTCCTATTACTACCCGGGAGATAAATTGAACATCACTTATGACCGAGGTAACCAGCACAAAAGCACTGAACTCATCCTTCAAAACCTCGAAGGAGGCACAGGCATAATCAAAAGAGCATTTTACTCCTCTGCTTTATTAGGGGCAAGATTAGAATCGGTAAATACAGTAGAAAAAGACCGACTTCAGATTAATTACGGAATCAAGATCACATCCTTGACAAGAGGATATCTAAATGAATTAGGACTAGGAAATGGCTTCATCCTAACAGAAGTTAATGGCGAACCGGCAAAAGACCCCAAAGAAATAGGCTCCTTCTTGGAAGATTACAGTGGGCGATTGGTCATAGAAGGACTCACTCCAAGAGGGAGGCCTTTCAGGCAATCATACAGTGTCAGGTAAAACTAATTTAGACAAAAATTAAATTGAAAGCACCGGAATAATTTCGGTGCTTTCTTTATTGGAATTTTGTACTTTTAAGAAAACGACATCGATTATGAAAACACAGCCGCTAACTTGCGAAAAGTGCTTTGATGATTTCCAAACCTCACTTGTAGAGCTTCAGGAAGTCATTGAGGAAGTTAAACTGAAAGGAATAAACCCAAAGCTTGAACAACATTTGCACCGATCCTTTGAAATCACCCATGAGCTTGCCCTGAACACCATGACTGAGTTTTTTAAAAAACAAGGCAGGCCTCCCTACTCTGGCTCAAGAGATGTCACCCTTGATGCTTTCAATGAAGAACTTATTGACGATGGAAAAGGCTGGTTGGACATGATCATTTGCCGGATCAAAGCCACTCCCGTCTACACTGAAAATGCTTCAAACTCCTTAACAGAAAATATTCTAAAGAACTATGTACATCTATTTGAAAATTTTGAAAAGAAAATGTACGACAGACTCAATTAAATTACATCCTTAAAAAAACTGAAATTTTATTCTTCACCTTGTAGCACTTGAGACGAACACTACGTCTAAGGAACATAAAGCTTTTAGTTAAACTAATAACCTTAAATTTCTTAGTCATGAAACAGCGTTTACTCATTTCCAAAAATTGGTCTCAAGTGCTGACATTTTTTTTGATAGTCCTTGGATACACCTCTTGCAACGACCAAGTAGAGAGCACCTACACTTATCACGCCATGGTCCCCGTTTCGATGGAAGCCAGTACCTTGAGAAGCATGTCCGTTGGACAAGTGGCTCCTAGAGAGATAAGTGAAACAGGAAAAATTTATATTTTTGGTGACTTTTTATTTGTCAATGAGCCCCATGAGGGCATCCATGTCATCAATAATTCCAACCCTTCAAACCCTCAAAACATCAGTTTCATAGAAGTCCCTGGCACGGTGGATTTGGCTGTAAATGACAATATACTTTACGCAGATAGCTACATTGACCTACTGGCCTTTGACATTAGCAACCCCTATAATGTCAAAATGGTCAAAAGAGTGGAAGATGTCTTTATGAACTATTACACCAACCCAGAAGTAGGAACTTTCATGTATTTCAAGGATTCTGTCATGACCAGTACCGAACCAAGAAGAAATTGGGGAGGACCAATCTTTTGGTTAGAAACCGCCTCATTTGCCAATGCCGATGCAGGAGGCAGCTATGGGCAAGGTGGATCAATGGCCAGGTTCACATTATCTAGCGGGTACCTTTATACCGTTGACGATTACGACTTAAGGTTATTCGATGTAAGTGAAAAAGCTTCCCCGGAGTTCGTAAAACAGATCAACCTTGGTTGGGGAATAGAGACCATCTTCCCATTCAAGGACAAGTTATTTATCGGTTCGAATACGGGCATGCACATCTATGATGTTTCTACTCCATCAGAACCGGAAATGCTTTCTGTTTATTCTCACTTCACCAGCTGTGACCCAGTAGTAGCCAATGATGATTATGCTTTTGTCACCTTGAGGAGCGGCACTTTCTGTCGTCAGGGCATGAATGTATTGGAAGTACTTGATATCAAGGATCCATCCAACCCGAAATTACTCAAATCTTATGAAATGAAAAATCCTCACGGATTGGGCTTATCAGGCTACAACCTTTTCGTTTGTGAGGGGGAATATGGCTTAAAAAGCTTCAAAGTACAAGACGTGATGAACCTTGATAAAAACCAAATGCAACACTTGGAGAATCTAAATGCTATTGATTTAATTCCCGGACCAAAATCACTTATCGTAATTGGCAATGATGTAATCTGCCAATATGATTATAGTAATCCAGGTCAACTCAAACTATTAAGCTGTATGCAGATTGAAAAACAGCAACTTTATTAGACTTTCAGAATGACTTTGTTTTTTAAGACTTTTAGTTGGATTGTTTTAACTTTGGTAATCATGCTTTTTAAGGGAAGTGTCCAGGCTCAGACGCTTCCCTTCACCAATCATACCGAAATAGGTATTTTGCAAAGTAATCAGGGGCTAGGGATTACTTCCGCTTTAACCTTGCAAACTTTTAACGGTGTAAGAATCAACCCATGGCTAAACCTAGGTTTTACGACAGGCATAGACAGGTACAACATTGCTAACATTCTACCTTTGGCTTTCGGGGCTAGGGCCTATTGGGGAAATGAAAAGTTCCTTCCATTGGCTTCTTTTGACATTGGCCTTGGCTCGACCTTATTGGAAAAGAAAACCGATACGGAATGGCACGAGGGAGGACTTTTACTCAATCCTACATTTGGAGTACTCATGAAAACCAAGGGAAAGACCAAGCTCAGTCTTACCATTGGTTACAAAAGGCAAATACTTACTGAATACTCCGCGGTGCTGGATCCGCAGCAAACCAACTTCAACAACTCATTGCCATCCGGTTATCACTCTCTGAGGGCTGAAAGGTACATTTTTAACCGTGCATCTATCAGATTGGGAGTATTTTTCTAAGGGGTTGGAAGAAATGGGAGCTTTCATGTACCTTTGATACCTGATCATAAAAGAAAGGTTTTTAAGAATATCATCAATAGTCCAAGTCTGGTTTTCGGTTATGAGTAAAGTATTATTTTATTTGACAATCATTTTTAGTATTGCAGCATGCTCTGCCCCCAACCAAAAAGCATCTCATAATGAAGAATTAGAGGAAATCCCTTTGGACCATGCCGTAGGTTTTAAAATACTCCAAGGCAAAGGCTGCAAGATAGTCGAAGTATTACATGGATTCCCAGGGGAACACCAAGCCTTTCGGTATTTGGTCAAAGAAACAGAAAAAACAAAAGCACCAGAATCCCATTTTGATGCAATAATTGATTCCTCTGTCCAAAAAATCATTCTCACCTCCACGACACAAATTCCCCACTTGGATGAATTGGACTTATCTAAAAATCTTATAGCATTCCCAAACACCAAACTGATCTCCTCAAAGAAAATAAGAAAGCAAATCGACCAGGGTGAAGTGGAAGACTTAGGCACTGGAGCCAAATACAATACTGAAAAAATCATTGATTTGGAACCAAACTTAGTAGTAATATCTACTTTGGGAGATAACTTAAAAGACCTTCAAGTCCTGAGTCAGGCGAAAATCCCTACTGTCATCAATGGAGATTATATGGAACAAACCCCCCTAGGAAGGGCTGAATGGATGAAATTTACGGGTGCGCTTACGGGAAAACTCAAGGAAGCAACAAAGAAATTTGACGAAATAAAACAAAATTACAATGCTTTAAAATCATCTGTAAAAGAGGCTAACCTTGAAAATCTCCCAACCGTCATTAGTGGCAGTATGTACAAAGACATTTGGTATGCTCCTGCCGGCAACAACTGGGGAGCGATATTTCTAAAAGACGCAGGCGCTGATTACATATTTAAAGACCAGGAAAGTTCAGGAAGCCTTCAACTGAATTATGAATATGTATTGGAAAAAGGTTTAAATGCTAACATTTGGATCAGTACAGCCGAATTCACTTCCTTGGATCAAATGAAAAATGCAGATGAAAGATATACCCAGTTTTCATCCTTCCAAGAAGGAGAGGTTTATACCTTTTCGAATACCCGAGGAGAAACCGGAGGACTAGAGTACTTTGAGCTAGGCTATACTAGGCCTGACATAATCCTTAAAGACTTGATAAAAGTTTTTCATCCCGAGCTATTACCCAACTATAGCCCTTATTTTTACCAAAAATTAGATTAGTCATTTTTAATTTGGAGACCTTTAGTAAAAATATAAGACTAAAATTGATCACAGGAGTAGTTTTACTTTTGGTGTTTTTCCTTGTTAATATCTCCATAGGCTCTGTTTATATCCCAATACCCCAATTAATTCATGGATTATTAGGCGCTGACCTAGATAAAGCCAGTTGGGAAACCATACTTTTCCTTTATCGTATTCCAAAAGCCATTACAGCTGTTTTAGTAGGAATTTCACTTTCAGTGAGTGGTCTTCAAATGCAAACTTTTTTTAGAAATCCTTTAGCAGGCCCCTATGTTCTTGGAATAAGTTCTGGAGCAGGATTAGGCGTTGCCATCATGATTATGGGAGGCAGTGCGCTTGGAATCACATTTTCTTCCAGTTCCAATTATATGACTTGGGGCATTTGGGGAATCATCATATCAGGAAGTTTAGGAGCCATTTTGGTCTTGCTGCTAATGAGCCTGACTGCTTGGAAAATTAAAGATAGCATGACGCTTTTGATAATAGGGTTGATGTTTGGCAGCGCTTCAGGTGCTGTGGTCAGCGTATTGTCTTATTTTGGTAATGCTGAAGACTTAAAGCTTTTCACTATCTGGTCCATGGGAAGCTTAGGCGGCATTAGTGGAACGCAACTGGAAGTTTTATCCCTTATTTGCTTCATTGGTATTATTCCCGTAATCGCTTTAATAAAATCATACAATGCAATGCTAATGGGAGAGCGCTATGCCACCAGTATGGGAGTCAATATCAAAAGTCTGAGATGGGCCATGATCTTAAGTACGGGATTGTTGGCAGGAAGTGCCACGGCTTTTTGTGGACCAATCGCCTTTATAGGAATAGCTGTCCCCCATTTGGCTAGAATGATATTCAGAACTGGTGACCACAGAATCCTTTTCCCTGCTTCTGCTTTGATAGGAGCCTGCTTCCTATTGATCAGTGATGCCATTAGCCAAATCCCCGGTTCTGCAGAGACATTGCCAATCAACGTAATCACTTCTTTATTTGGTGCACCTTTGGTAATTTGGCTAATTCTAAAAAGAAACTTGAGTAGTGAATTTTAAATGGTAAAGGACAAGCACATATTGACTGGGCAAAACGTCAGCATTGGCTATAAAAAAGGAAAGTCCTTCAAGAAAATAGGTACATCCTTGACCTTTGAGCTACAAAAAGAAAAATTGACCTGTCTGCTTGGCCCCAATGGAGTAGGAAAATCTACGCTGATAAAAACCATCATGGGACAGCTCCCAAGTCTTGAAGGAAGCATCAATTTTGGTCATCTTCCTGTCCAAGAAATCGATGCTAAATCATTGGCCAAGAAAATCAGCGTGGTACTGACAGACAGGATTTCTCCCGGAAATCTCTCAGTCGAACAGCTGGTGAGCCTTGGAAGAACCCCGTTTACAAACTGGATTGGCAAACTCACTCCTGAGGACAAAGAAATGGTGGTAGAGGCCATGAAGGCCACCAAAACCTACTACCTTAAAGATCAATTGGTTTCGGAATTAAGTGATGGGCAGCTTCAAAAAGTAATGATTGCAAGGGCCTTGGCCCAAGATGGTGATTTGATCATTCTTGATGAGCCTACTGCTCATCTGGACTTGGTCAACCGATACGAAATCATGCACCTGCTTAGAGAAGTCACACAAAACAAACATAAATCCATTTTGGTCATCACCCATGACCTCGACATAGCCATTGAAACTTCAGATGAACTTTGGATCATGCAATGTGGTGATCCCCTTTTATGCGGAACACCTGAAGACCTTATTCTTTCAGGAAAAATCAACAAACTTCTCCCTAGTGATGAGCTGTCTTTTGATTCAAATACCGGAAAAATCCGACCTAAGTCATTCCCCTTGTCCCCTTCTATTAAGGGACCCCAGCCAATTACCCAATGGCTGAACCTGGCTCTTCAAAAAAATAGCATAAGTTTATCTGAAGAAACTTCCATCCACGTCACTGAAGCACCACTTACTTTTGAAATCAGTCGCCCAAATTTGATTTTCAAAGCAAAATCGATTCAAGAAGTCATTCACTTTCTCCTCAAAAACAGCTAAATCATTCATTTTTAGAAAACATCAAACCAGTTTAAAAATGAATCAATCAAATAAAAACTCATTAACCCTATCTTTTTTATAGGGTTTTATTTTTCGTAAAACAATTTTCCATTATATTTGTCATACTAATAATTGCGATGACAAAAGAACAATTTAGCCAATACTCCTTTTTACTGGACAGAACAGCCAGGAGGGTTAAACAATACGCCCAGCAAAAGTTCAAAAATGGAGATTTTGACGTAACTGTTGATCAATGGCTCATCTTAAAGCGACTAGCGGAAAACGAGGCCATAAGCCAATCAGAGTTAGCCGCTTTAGTTTTCAAAGATCAGCCTACTTTGACCCGAATCATTGATATCCTATGCAAAAAAGGATATGTAGAAAGGGTACAGCATCCCGCTGACAGGAGGAGTTACCAAATTCATCTGACCAGTGATGGACATGATAAAGTCAATGAGCTCAAACCTAAAGTTTCTCTTATCAGAGAGAAAGCTTGGGAAAAATTGGATCAAAATGATTTTGAAGAATTCAAAAGAATCTTGAACACAATCTACAGTAATTTAGAATAGTTTTAAATAATTATGGGATTGGCTGTTTTACTACCTATATTTGCACGGAAAAAACAGACAATTTCAATTTGGTAAGCAAGTAAATAGATATACATACCATGATAACAACTGACATTTGCATCATCGGAGCTGGGCCTGTAGGATTATTCACTGTATTTGAAGCAGGCTTGCTGAAAATGCGTTGTCACCTGATTGACGCATTGCCACAGGTAGGTGGACAGCTTTCTGAAATATATCCACAAAAGCCAATTTATGACATTCCAGGTTATCCGGAAGTCAAAGCCCAGGATTTGGTAGATAATCTGATGAAACAGATTGAACCTTTTAACCCGACTTTTAGCTTGGGCGAAAGAGTGGACCACCTTACCAAACAGGACGATGGATCTTATGTGGTGACCACTAGTGACAAAACAAAAGTTCATGCCCAAGTAATTGTGATTGCTGGAGGCTTGGGTTGTTTCGAACCAAGAAAACCTGTTCTGGAAAACCTTGAAAACTTTGAAGGGAAAGGCATCACCTACATGGTAAAAGATCCTGAGCAATTTAGAGGTAAAAAAGTGATCTTGGCAGGAGGCGGTGACTCTGCCCTAGACTGGACCATCTTCCTGTCCGATGTAGCCGAAAAAGTAACTTTAGTACATAGAAATGAAACTTTCAGAGGAGCTCCTGATTCTGCTGCCAAGGTTTTTGATTTAGCTAACAACGGTAAAATTGATCTAATCTTGAGTTCTAATCTTACCAAAATATCTGGCAACGGACACCTTCAAAGTGTCACCATGAAAAATAAAGCCAAGGAAGAATTGGTAGTGGATACAGATTATTTGATTCCTCTTTTCGGACTAAGCCCAAAATTGGGGCCTATTGCTGACTGGGGTTTGAATATTGACAAAAACGCCATTGAAGTGGATACTACTGATTACTCTACCAATGTTGAGAGAATCTATGCCGTTGGAGATATCAACACCTATGAAAATAAACTTAAGTTGATCCTTTGTGGATTCCATGAGGCAGCTTTGATGTGCCACAGCGCTTTCAAATATGTTTATCCAGATCAAAAATTAAGCTTTAAATACACGACTGTTAATGGTGTAAATTCATTTTAATTGTAAATTTGCGGCATGGTAACATTTGAAGTAGAAGATCACGACGGAAACCGTCAATCAATTGAGGCTCCTGACGACATGGGCCTGAGCCTAATGGAGGTTCTGAAAGCATCTGAATACCCTGTATTGGCCACTTGTGGCGGGATGGCACTTTGTGCTACTTGCCATGTAGAAGTATTGGAAGGTAAAGATGGACTTGGTGAAGCCACTGATGTGGAGCTTGACCAGCTGGAGGCCTTGCCGGAAATGTTTGACACCAGTAGGCTTGCTTGTCAAATCAGAATCAGTGAGGAATTGGAAGGGGCGGTTTTCAAACTAAGAGGAGAAGAAAATTAAAATTTCCTGTGTATAATTTAAAAAGGTTGGCAATACATCATTTTGTCAACCTTTTATTTTTTATTCAAATCATTTCATCTTTACCCCAATAGTCACTTCCAAGATCACCTCTTCGCCTACCAACCCTTCAATTTCTTTTTTTATCCGCTCTAGTTCCCCTTCTTTTAGGGCATGCTCTGAAATAATCGTCAGAGAAATACTTATAGGCTGCAAACTCCTAATCTTTACATTCCTGAGTGTCACATCCTCTTCAATATGATAGCCACTTAGATTTTTCAGTAATTTATTTTCCCTAACCATCTCAGAAAAACCTAATGCCAAGGGTGCACTTACTCCAACTACCAAAAAAAATGACCACACCAAACCTTTTCTTGCCAATCTAAATGGACTAAAGCCAAGGAGAAGAAAGGTAAGCGCCGCAGCCAAAATCATCCCTGCCAAGTTAGTAACCAGTAACAATAAGGCTCCAGAAAACACAGCCCAATCTCCCCAGCCTAAGCCGATTCCAGACACTGCGAGCGGAGGAACCAAAGCAACAGCAATTGCCACACCTGCTAAGGTTTTTGCGATTTCTTTCTTCGAATGGGCGTAAGCTCCGGCCACACCTGAAACCGCCGCTACGCCCAAATCCAATAAGTTTGGCCTTATCCTCGCAGTAATTTCTTCATTCAGGATGTTTAAAGGAGTAAGCCGAGTCAATAGCACAGCAAAGATATACCCAAGTAATAAACCAAGTCCTACTGTCTTAAGGCTATTTAAAGTCAATCGTTTATCTTGCCTGAGCACTCCCATACTTAATGAAATTATAGGAGCCATCAATGGTGCTAAGATCATCGCTCCAATAATCACGGGAGAGGAATCTGAAAACAACCCCAATGTAGCGATAAGCGTGGATAAAACCATCAATACCAAATAACTGGATTTGGGCACTGAATTTTCCCTCAGCTGGGTAAACAGATCCTTAAATTCCTCCGTAGTAGCATGGTAGATATACGGAAGTGGTCCCTTTAACAATTCCTCCTTTGCCTCTCCTCTTGGCAGAAGCTGTGTTTTAAAAACTTCTTTATTATTTGCTTTCGCTTCGGTCTCTAGATATCTCCCTGGAATAATCTGCAAAGCTTTATTCTTTACCTCTAATTCAATTTCTTGAGCATTTTGAGAAACACCATCCACAGTATACCCCATAGTCTCTTGACTAGAAATCTTCATTTTACGGGTCCTAATATGCGCTACAAATGAAGGTAGTTTGGGGTTCTTGCTTGATCTGAAAAAGCTTTTCAAACCAAACCCTATGAGAGACATTACACTTTGTGGAGCCAAAACCAAGTTGTGCATCATGCCATCATCCACAAAACTATCCTCCAAAACCCTCCTTCTCAACAATGAACTTCGACCATGTTGCACTATGACCATTCCTAATGCAGCTGTATTTATCTCACTTTTCTTACTTTCCTTTTCTGCATTTTCAGTCTCCTCTTGTGGAATCACAATGGTATATGGATGCAGGAAAACCCGCTTTAACATTCCAAAAAGATTCTTCACTTTCTCCAAAAATTGCTTTAGCCAGGACAGCTCAGCGATTCCATACATCACTCCCATCGACTCACCAATGATAACGGTATTGATCACAGGATCACCATTCACCAATAACACATCAATCTGTTTTGATGATTCACTTTCCAGAATATGCTTGACCGACTTTTCCAGGTTTGCTCCAATACCAAAACCTTGTCGCCCATGGACCATTTCTGGATGGGGCAAAAAAGCCATGGTCCACCCTTGACTAATTGCAAGCGGAACCAACAATTTCAGTTTTTTGTCACTTAAATAAGTGACAACCAAATCATCCTTTAATAAGTTTAGATTGAGCTCATTACCAAAAGGAACCTTTGCTTTTAAATGCCCCTTTAAAAGTGGTAAAACCTTTTCCTCAACTTCCTTGGTTAATTTCTCATCGAATAATAATGTTAATTCCTTCATAAAGCCTTAAAAAAATCAACCCTTCATTAATGTTTGAAGAATCTCAATCGCTGCTTTGGGCAATTCGGTTCCCGGACCAAAGACAGCTAAAACACCTTTACTTTTTAGGAACTCGTAATCATGCGGAGGGATAACTCCTCCCGCTACTACTTTAATGTCCCCTCTACCTAAATCAATTAATGCCTGAATCAATTGTGGAATCAATGTTTTATGCCCCCCTGCTAAAGAAGACGCACCAACAATATGCACATCATTATCGGCGGCTTGCCTTGCCACCTCTTCTGGTGTTTGAAAAAGAGGCCCAATATCCACATCAAAGCCCATATCTGCAAAACCTGTAGCAATCACCTTTGCCCCCCTATCGTGGCCATCTTGCCCCATTTTAGCAATCAATATTCTTGGTCTCCTTCCATCGAATTGCTCAAACTTGTCTGATAATAGAATAGCATTCTTGACCGCTTCACTATCTTGGGATTCTTTAATGTAAACTCCTGAGACAATGCTTCCGCTTGCTTTATGTCTTCCATACACCTTTTCCATAGCCATTGAGATCTCTCCTAATGTAGCTCTTTTTCTAGCAGCATCCACAGCCAATTCGAGCAAATTTCCCGAACCACTTTTTGCCGCTTTTGTAAGCTCACCCAAGCTTAACAGAACTTTTTCCTCATTCCGCAGCAATTTTAATTGAGTAATTCTTTCTATTTGCTTTTTACGCACTTCCTCATTATCTATCTCAAGGACATTAAAGTCATGATCTTTCTCCGAAACAAATTTATTGACCCCAACAATGATCTCTTCACCACTATCTATCCTTGCCTGCTTTCTGGCTGCAGCCTCTTCTATTTTTCTTTTAGGAAAACCTGATTCCAAAGCCTTGGTCATACCACCGAGCTCCTCCACTTCTTGGATATGTTCCCAAGCCTTTTCAACCAACCGATCTGTCAAATATTCCAAGTAATCTGCTCCACAAAGTGGATCCACATTGCTGGTCAGCCCAAGCTCTTCTCTCAGGATCAATTGGGTGTTTCTGGCAATTCGAGCAGAAAAATCAGTCGGTAAGGCTATGGCCTCATCAAAAGCATTGGTATGCAAGGACTGTGTATGTCCAAGAACCGCAGCTAAGGCCTCCACAGTTGTTCGAGCTACATTGTTGAAAGCGTCTTGTTCGGTCAGTGACCATCCTGATGTCTGGCAATGTGCTCTCAGCATTAGGGATTTGGGATTTTTAGCATCAAAGCGCTTCATCAACTTTGCCCATAACAACCTTCCCGCCCTCATCTTGGCTATTTCCATATAATGATTCATGCCAATACCCCAGAAAAAAGAAAGCCGAGGAGCAAAATCATCTATTGCCAAGCCCGCCTTTAAGCCTGTTCTCACATACTCCAAACCATCAGATAAAGTGAAAGCCAACTCCAAATCGGGTGTGGCACCAGCCTCTAGCATATGATAGCCCGAAATGGAAATGGAATTAAAAAGTGGCATATGTTTAGCAGTATATTCAAAAATATCAGCAATGATTTTCATTGATGGTTCTGGAGGATAGATGTATGTATTTCGAACCATAAACTCCTTCAAAATATCATTCTGAATAGTGCCTTTCAACTTATCAGGATTTACTCCTTGTTCTTCAGCGGCTACAATGTAAAATGCCATTACTGGAATAACAGCCCCATTCATGGTCATGGAAACAGACATTTGGTCAAGAGGAATTTGATCAAAAAGCACCTTCATATCCAGCACCGAATCAATCGCCACTCCTGCCTTGCCTACATCTCCCTGCACTCTTGGATGATCAGAATCATAACCTCTATGGGTAGCTAAATCAAAAGCAATAGACAGCCCTTTCTGGCCTGCTGCCAGGTTTTTCTTATAAAATTCATTGGAAGCTTCAGCAGTCGAAAAGCCAGCATATTGACGAACTGTCCAAGGTCTGGTTTTGTACATGGTACTATAGGGTCCCCTTAAAAAAGGAGGAATCCCAGAGCCATATTTCACATGCCCCAGCTCCTTGATCTTTTCTGTATCAAAACTAGTCGGCACACTTATCTTACCTGATGTTTCCCACAAATGCACTGAGGATATAACTTTATTAATTACATTTCTTTGCTGACTTAGTTGGTTCAGGTTTGGCCTCATTTTCCTTTCTTTTTACTGTTATAAAAAATCAAACTCCTCGAAACAGCTTTCAACTGTTGAGTAGTCTCTTCAAAGTCAAATCCTGACTCAAAGATTTCTCCTTGAACATATTTATTCAAGCCTACCACACTATCCTCACCAGATATCATTCTTGATATTCTCTGTGACCTTACCTCTTTGACTTGCGACTGAATAGCACCCCTAGCTACCAAGCTAGCCCAACCTCCTTTACTTTCTATTTCCTTTAATATTTCTTCTACTTTATCATAAATAGTCCCCATGAGAAACAATGAAAAATAGGCGCCAGCAGTCAAGTCATTCACTTTATCAAAATGGCTTTCATACTTAATTAAATTGGACACATTGGATGATATTCTACGTTCAAAAACCTTTGCACTACCAGAATCATGGGGAAGAATTAAAAGTGCATTACATCCACCTTGAATTGCCATCAAAGCTTCTGCCGTATTTCTGACCATATTATTGTTTGGTTCCATAATGTCCTTGGTCCAAACACTTGATGTAGTAAAAAAGTAGATAGCATCTGAACTCCAATCGAATCCATAAAGTCTTGCAAGCTGGGACACCATAACCCTCAGCACTTTCAATTTGGAAATATTCATAAAATAATCTCCCCCCACTGCAGTGAGCAAAAAGAGATTGGAAAAGATATCTCTTGGAGCATTTCCCTTTTCAGTCATAAAGTCCATCAACTCTATTAACGCAGATAACCCAAACGACAATTCCTGGGTGGTATTTCCTCCTGCATTATGATAAATAGAAAAATCCAAACACAGCCCCCTAAAAAATGGAAACTCTTTGGTCATGTGGTATACCTTTATTGTTTCTTCTTTTAACTTGAACTGGTCAACCTTTTCTTCAAAAGAAAGCAGAAGAGAGTCCCATAAAAACCCTCCCTTTAAATCACTCAGAGGCAAACCCTTTGCATGGAACCATTTCAAAAAGGCCTCTAGAACCATTGCTGGATCTTTCTTAGGCTTAAGCCAAATGGAGATATTTTCAGGATGGATATCAGAAAGTAATTCCTCTAAATCTCCATCCCCAGACCACTCCATGACTACCCCTTCAATACCAAAAGACAAAACAGACTGAAATGTGGATAGGTCATCGTGGTCCAAGTCCACCCAAGAAATATTATCCCACTCTCTTTTTCCCTCATCTTCCCTTTTACCAATATCATACGCCCTTAACCAATCCCACTTTTCAACATCTTCACTTAGCAATACTGGCGGGATAGAAATATCCACTATTGTATTATAGGAAACCAATTCATCAAAATTATCGAGTTGGGTATCCTTTAATGCTTTGGCGATCCAATCCTGTTTATTCAAAGGAAGAAAGCCATAAAAAGATTGATCAGCCATATCGGGTTTTACTAGGTCTTAGAGTATCTCATCACTTATGAGCACTTTATAAAAATAAGATTTTGCAATTAAAATACCATTTTTCTGCACTTCACTTTATCGAGTCTAGTTCTTTCAATTATATATTCCTAATCCGACAATATTTTTGTATCTTCCATCTTAAAGGCTCAAAAGGATTTGCGAAAATCCAGCTCGTACGTTTCTCACTTGAAACTAGTGTTTATGACACTAATTGCTCTAAAAACCTCAAAATTTTCGCACTCAACAATTTGGAAATTCAATAATTTAAATCACATAATTCTCACTAGTAACCACAATGACATTAACACAAAACACTAGCTAAGTCAAGCAAACTTTGATTTTTAATTTAGATATATTTTCCCCAAATTTGTTGCCCTTCCAAGGTGAAGCGGGACATCTTTAATTCTTTCTTGTAACCTATTTTAA